>CAXBPJ010000238.1:0-3863 GCA_963977325.1 uncultured Brevundimonas sp.
CGGGTCGAGGAGGAGCCGCTCGCTCAGTCGGCCATGGAGGAGCTTCGCGATCTCGGCCGCACCCGCTCGCTGGCGGAAGGCGCGGTTCTTGACCCCATGCATCCCGTGGTCCGTTTCGTTCTCTCCGGCGGGCTGGGGGTGTTCGCCGCGGTCGATCACCTTTGCGTCGGCTGGCTCCCGCCAGGTGCGATCCAGGGTTTGCATCATCTGTCGGATGCTCCCGGTTCGATGGTCGTCCAGGCCGTGACGCCCACCACGGTGCTTGAGGTGAAAGCAGCCTATGTTCGCGCGGTCCTGGGCGAGACCGAGAGCCTTCGACTGGCGGCCCAACTCACGGCTGAGCGGCTCAACCTGGTTGAGCGCGAGGCCGCCTGCATGGCGCTCCATTCGGTGGAAGCGCGCCTCGCAACATGGCTATTGCGCCTGATCGGGACGTCCGGCGAAGACGTTCTGGAAATTACCCAGGACCGCCTCGCCCAGATCCTCGGGGTGCAGAGGACCACGGTGAACAGCGGCATCAAGGCGTTCCAGATCGCAGGCCTGCTGCGCTGCCGCCGCGGCCGCATCACCATCTGGCGGCTGGACGATCTCGCCCGGCGCGCCTGCGGCTGCGGCCGCCGGCCGGCAGGCGATGACAACGAAGCGACCGACGTCCACACTCCGGGCTCCTCCACCTGCCCGGAGTCCGTCCATGGACGCCTCGACTGAATCGGTCGATCGACTGCTGCGGGATCTGCAGCACCGCGTGAAGAACATAGCGGCCGTCATCCGTTCGATCGCCCGCAAGACCGCCGACACCAGCACGGACCTCGAATCCTTCCAGGAGCGCTTCGACGGCCGCCTCGGCGCACTCGTCCGGGCGCATGCCGCCATGTCCAGGACGACCGACCGCGGCGTCGATCTGGAGGAACTCGTCCACGACGCGCTTCTGGAGAACAGCGCCGGATCCGCGAACTGGTCGGTCGAGGGGCCGGCGGTGCGCCTCGAAGCGCCGCTCATCGAGACGCTGGCGTTGATCTTCCACGAACTCGCTGCCGAAGCCGCGAACGGCGGCGCCTTTGACGTCCCGGGCCCGGACCTGTCCGTCCGATGGTCCGTCGATCACGCCGCCCGCCGTTTGCATCTGGAATGGCGCGAGACCGGCCTCGCCCAGCGCTCTTCTCCAGAAGAATTCGCCTTTGCGGAGGAATTGCTTCGGTCCGCGCTGCCCTATCAGTTCAACGGGGCGGCGGAATGGGGCGTCGGCGCCGACGGACTGTGGTGCATTCTGGATTTGCCGACCCGCGCCGGCGTCGCCCCATGACGAACCAGGACATCGTCGTTCGTCGACTGACGGCGCTCGCACCTCTGGACGACGCCTCGATCGAGGCCCTGTCGGCGGCGACGGACACGCGCGGTTTGCGGTCCGGCGAGGAGATCGTTGACGAACATGAAGCTCTCCGTCCCCGATTCCTCGTCAGCGGCTGGGCCGCGCGGGTCCGATGGCTGGCGGACGGCCGGCGCCAGATTCTCGGATTCTTGTTGCCCGGCGAGGGGATCGGCCTCTGTGCGCGGCCCCAGCCTCTGGCGCTCAGCCCGTTGACGGCGGTCACACCCGTCGAACTTCGTGACGCCTCAATGGCGGCTCAGATGGCGTTTGGGCGCGACACCGGGGGCGCCCTCGCAACGGCGCTGCACATCTCGGCGGCGCTCGACGAGGCCGCGCTCCTCGACCAGATCGTGCGGCTGGGGCGGCAGAATGCCATCGAGCGCCTGGCCCACCTGTTCCTGGAGTTGCGATTCCGGCTCGACCTGGTCGGCCTCGTCGAGAGCGACGCCTTCGCGCTCCCGCTGACGCAGGATCAACTGGCCGACGCCACCGGGCTTAGCGCTGTCCACGTCAACCGATCGCTGCAGCAACTCCGACGAGACGAGCTGATTGAGTTGAAGGGCGGTCGCCTACGCCTTCTCCGTCGAGGAATGCTTGAGACGATCGCCGACTATCGCAGACCTGAGGTCACCCGTTGGGCCCCGAAGAGCCGACCGTCCGAGTGAGAGAACGAACCGCGCCCTACAGGCGTTAAGGTTCCTCCCAAGCTTGAAGCTGCAATCATGAAGCCCGTATCACACAGCCCGGACCGGCGCCGCGTGCTCCTGGTCGAAGATGAGTATCTCATCGCGATCGACATGAAACGCATGCTCGAGGCGCATGGATGCGAGATCGTGGGCGCTGCGGCGAGCGTGGAGGCGGCCAGGGCCATACTGAACACGGCCGAACTTGACCTGGCGATCCTCGACGTCGGCCTGACAGATGGCGCGGTCTATCCGCTTATTGACGACCTCGAACGGCGTCGGGTGCCGTACGCGTTTGCGACCGGTTACGATCCGGCCGCCCTCCCGGCCTCAGAGGCGAACACGCCGCGCCTTGAGAAGCCGGTCAATCCGGACCTGATTAACGACATCCTCAAACGGACGTGCGCGAGAAACTGACAGCGCACGGAACATCTGGGCCTAACAAATGTTAGTGGCGACGTGCCGCGCTATTTTCTCCACGTCGATAGCGGTCTTCCGCACCGCGACCTCGAGGGCGAAATGTTCGTCAGCGACGACGCCGCCTTCGACGGCGCCCTTCGGGCCCACTGCGAACTGCTGCAAGCCCATCGGGATACGATTCTGAGCCGCCGGCCGGCCCGGATCCGAGTGGAGGACGCTGCCGGTCGACCGGTCTTCATCGTCGAAACGCGGCTGGCCGCGATCGACCCGGATGAACGACTTCACTGACGGCTGCGCCACGCCAAAGGTTGGTTCAGCCGTGGATCATCCGGCCGATCGCCTCAGTTACCTTGGCAAGCGAGACCGGCTTCTCGCAGCGAGGGACCTCCGCATAGCGATCCGGTATCGAGGACGCATCATAGCCTGTCGTAAACACCATCGGCACGCCGCGGGCCGCGAGGAGATCGGCGGCCGGAAAGACGCTCACGCCGCCGAGATTGACGTCCAGCAGCGCGCCATGGATATCTGTCTCCGCCTGAATCCGCTCTAGCACAGCGTCGAGCTGGCCGATAGGCCCGATCACGATCGCCCCGGCTTCCTGCAGCGCGGCGCTGAGCTCCGAGGCCAAGAGATACTCATCCTCCACAATGAGGACGTGACAGCCCTGCAGGGTTTTCTCACACATGTTCGCCCTCCGGAGATTCGGTCGTCGCCGAGACCGGCACGGAGATCGTGCAGTGAACGCCATCGGGCGCCATGTCATAGGTTGTTCGAGCGCCGAGTTGATAGGGCAGCGCCTTCTCGATCAGCTGCCTTCCCTGGCCGGTGCCTTGCGCCGCCTCGGAAAGCGGCATGACGACGCCGCTTTCCCGCCAGTCCACGTGGAGCCAAGGCTTGCCGTCAGGCGAGCGTTCGACGCCCCACGAAATGAAGAGATGACCGCTCGCCTGCCCGATCGCACCGTATTTTACTGCGTTTGTGGCCAGCTCGTGAATCGCCATGGCGATGGCTTGCACCGTCGATGACCGCAATCTCACGCTAGGCGGACCCTCGACGGTGACCCGATGCGGTTCGGCATGCATCGCCGCCAGTTCGGACTCGATCAGCTCGTCGAAGGTGACCCGGTCATGCTCCTTCAGCCGGGACAACAGCCCTTGAATCCGCGCCATTGCGTCGAGGCGATCTCGAAATCGCTGGCGAAAATCAGCCAGGTCGGCGCTCCCGCGGGCCGTTGTATCCGCCATGGAGCGGATCACGCCCATCAGATTGCGCGTTCGATGCTGGAGTTCCGCCACCAGAACCTGTTGGCGAGCCTGCAGGTCCCGCAAGTCCTCGATATCGGTTGAGGTTCCCAGCCACTCGACGACGGCGCCGCCCTCGTCGCGCACCGG
>CAXBPJ010000239.1:0-3860 GCA_963977325.1 uncultured Brevundimonas sp.
GGGGCTATTTCCAGATCACCCTGCCTTCGGGCGACCAGGCCTATACCCGGGCCGGCAATTTCGCGGTTAACGCCGAGGGCCTGTTGGTCACCGACGACGGCTATGCGGTCGAGCCGGCCATCAACATCCCGCAGGACGCGGTCGAGATCGCCATCTCCAAGTCCGGCCAGGTCCAGGTTGTGACCCAGGGCGAGCCCGAGCCCCAGGTCGTGGGTCAGCTGGAACTGGCGACCTTCTTCAACGAGGCGGGGCTGGAGGCGATCGGCGACAACCTGCTGCTCGAGACCTCCGCGTCCGGCCCGGCCACCACCGGCGTGCCGGGCGAGGCGGGCTTCGGCCAGCTGCTGCAGGGCTACACCGAATCCTCGAACGTCGACGCGGTGTCGGAGATCACCTCGCTGATCGTGGCCCAGCGGGCCTATGAGATGAATTCCAAGGTCATCACCACCGCCGACGAGATGCTGAGCGTCGCCTCGCAGGTGAAATCATGATCCGCGCCCTCGTCCTGATCGCGACCCTGATCCTGGCCACGCCAGCCTTCACAGCGCCAGTCGAAATGTGGGTCGAGCCGACCGACGAAGACGGCCGCGTCACCCTGGGCGACCTGTTCCCCGCCGCAGGATCGGCGTCCGACGTGTTGGTCGCGCGACGCAGCGGCCCGACCGTCGTGCTGGACGCGCGCATGGTGCAGACCCGCGCCCGCGCCGCCGGGCTGGACTGGGCCAACACCACGGGCCTGCGCCGCATCGTTGTGCGCGCCGGCGCCGAGGGGGCGATCCCCGCCGCCGTCGCCGGACAGGCCGCCGCCGAGGTGTCGCGCCCCGGCGCCACGGTCGAGGCCCTGACCTATGTCCGCTCGCTGCGCGCCGGCGACATCGTCCGGCCCGAGGACGTGGCCTGGTCCGAGGTTCAGACCCATGCCGCCCCTGCCGGCGCTCCGCAGGACGCCGAGGCCGTGATCGGCCTCTCCGCCCGCAGGGCCCTGCGCGCCGGCGCGCCCGTTCAGGTCCGCGATCTCACGGCTCCCCAGGTGATCAGCCAAAACGATCTGGTCCAGGTGGCCTTCATCCAGTCGGGCGTGCGGCTGACCATCACCGGTCGGGCCATGGCCGACGCCGCGGTCGGCGAAAATTTCCCGGTCCGCAACACCACCTCGGACCGCACCATCGAAGCGGTCGCCACCGGTCCCGGCCAGGCCGTGGTCGGCCCCGCTGCCCGCCAGGCTCGCACCCAACAGTTCGCCGCCCTCCGCTAGGATTGGATCGCCGTATGCGTATCGTCGCCGTTTCCGCCGCCGTTCTGGCCACGGTCGCCCTGGGCGCCTGCTCCACCGCCGTCGAGGCCGTGCGCGGACCCGAACTGGCCCCCATGGCCTTTCCCGCCGCCATGATCCCGGCTCATCAGCAAATCCTGCCGCCCCAGGCCCCGGCCTATGCGCCCCAACGGGCCAGCGCCAACAGCCTGTGGCAGGCCGGCTCTCGCAGCTTCTTCGGTGATCAGCGGGCCCGCAACATCGGCGACATCCTGACCGTCGCCATCGAGATCGACGATCGCGCCCAGACCCAGAACACCACCGCGCGCACCCGCTCCAACGAGATCAATTCCGGCGTCACCAACTTCTTCGGCATCGAGACCGAGGTCGCCGACGCCGTCGGCGGGGCCTTCGACCCCTCGGCCCTGATCGGCTTCGGCGGCGGCTCAACCTCGACCGGCACGGGCGTGATCAGCCGGGCCGAGCGGATCAATGTCACCGTGGCGGCCGTCGTCACCCACGTCATGCCCAACGGCAATCTGGTCATACAGGGCCGCCAGGAGGTGCGCACCAACCGCGAAGTGCGCGAGCTGACCGTGGCCGGCATCGTGCGACCGCAGGACATCTCGTCCGCCAACACCATCAACCACACCCAGATCGCCGAGGCCCGCATCAGCTACGGCGGCCGCGGTGACGTCAGCCGCATTCAGGGCGCCCCGGCGGCCCAGGCCCTGGTGGAGCGCTTCAACCCGTTCTGAGGCGCCGATTAGGCCTGCGGCGTCACATCCCCGACACGCGTCGGCTGCCCCGCGAACTGATCGGCGTATTCCGGCCCCAGCAGCGTCTGGAAGGCCGACAGCGGCAACACGATGCGGTACGGCCCTTCAGCATAGGGACCGACCATATAAGGGCCGATCAAAAACATCAGGCCGCCGGCCTTGTCGGGCGTAGCCGAAGGCGCGAGGGCGAAGGGCGTGGCCGCCGCCTTGGGACAGCTCCAGTCGCCGCCGTTCAGACGGATGGCCGGAGCCGCCGGGTCGCGCGCCTTTTTGGCGGCGTTGATGGCCGTGCATAGGGCCTGATCCAGTCGGGCCATGTCGGCGCCCGGCGCGAACAGGGTGTCGGCGCGCACGGGACGGGCCAGCGCCTTGTCCCACAGCATGGCGCCGTAAAGGCTGTTCGGATGCGCGCCGCCGGTGAAGTCGTAGTCGGTGCGGGCCAGGCTGATCAGGCCGTCGGTTTCGGCCGTCTCCTCCCATGTGATTTCCTTCGCGTAGGGCGGCAGATCGCCGTCGCCGCCGAACTCGGTGCGGTCCGCCTGGGCGCCCTCGTTGAAGGTCGTCAGTTCGTCGACGCCCTCGCGATACAGGCGTGACGCCAACTGCGGCTGGTCCTTAATCGTCTCGGGCAGGGTCAGCTTGACCTCGGCGAAGGGCGTCTTGCTCTCATAGGTCAGGGGCGTTTCGGCCGAGGCCGCCTGGGCGCCGGTCTGTTTCGCATCGGCATCCGCCTCGCGCCTCTGGCAGGCCGAGACGGCGATCAGGGCCGCGAGGGCCGAAACGGCGAGGAGGCGGGCGGATCGGCACATGGCGGAACTCCGAGAGAGGCAGGAAAGGGCAGTCAGACAGTCAGGGCGCCGATCACGATGGCGACCAGCAGGATGACGCCCGCCTCGCGATTGGACTTGAACAAGGCTAGCGCCCGCGCCGGATCGTTCAAGCGCACCTGGCGCACCTGGTTCAGCAGATGGGCCGCAAAGGCGACCAACCCCAGATAGAACAGCGGGCCCAGACCCGCCGTCGCCCCCGCCGCCCCGGCGAAGATGACGGCGATCAGATAGAAGAAGGCCACGCCGTCGCGCGCCTTGGCCCCCAGCCGACGCGCCGACGACTTCACCCCGACCAGGGCGTCGTCCTCGATGTCCTGCAGCGCATAGAGGGTGTCGTAACCGAGCGTCCAGAACAGGCCCGACAGATACAGCATCACCGCCGGCTGATAGGCAGAGCCGTGCAGGCTGATGCCGAACTCGCTCTGGGGCGGCGCTTGCCACCAGAAGGCGCGGAATTCCGAAATCGCCTCGGGCGGCAACAGGGCGGCGGCGGCCAGCGGCAGGGCGGCGGCGAACCCCATCAGGGCGCCCCAGTTGAAGGTCAGGCCCAGCCACGCCTGCGGCCACCAGGTGATCCGCTTCATGAAGGGATAGGCCGCAACCAGCAGCAGCGAGGCCAGGCCCAGCTGGATGGCCGTGATCGGCAAGGTCAGCAGGATCAGCAGGCTGACCAGGCTGCAGCCGATGACGAAGGCCCAGGCCTGTTTCACCGAGATCCAGCCCGACGGGATCGGCCGCGGTGCGCGCCACCTTCGCATCGATGTCGCGATCGACGATGTCGTTGTAGGCGCAACCGGCAGACCGCATCAGCATGGCGCCGAGGGCGAATCCCAGGAACAGCCAAAGTTCGTAAGGGCCAGGCAGGCGCTTGTACTGCGACAGGGCCAGGACGATGCCCTGCCAGCCGGGCAGCAGCAGCAGCCACACCCCGATCGGCCGATCCACCCGTCCCAGCTTCAGCCACGGCTTCAGCCCCTCCGGCGCGCGCCGGTCCACCCA
>CAXBPJ010000240.1:0-3845 GCA_963977325.1 uncultured Brevundimonas sp.
GACAAATCCCAAGCCCAGGACCTGCTCGACTTCGTCGCTCGCGCCGCGGCCGAGGGGGCGATCTGGGTCTATCTCGACGTCGCCGGCGGCAATCTGGTGATCCGGGGCGAGCCCGTTCGGCGCCGCGGCCACGCGGCGGGCGGGCTGATGATTCATCCGATCGGGGAGGCGGCAGAGGCCTCCTGGGCCGATCTCACCCGTGTCTTCCCCCTGACCCGCGCCGAGGCCGCCGTGGTTCGCAACGCCGCCGCCGGCGCCCGCGCCGATGTCATCGCCGCTGACCTGGGGGTGTCACTGGAGACGGTGCGGACCCACTTTCGCCGAATCTACGCCAAGCTGGGCGTCTCCAGCCGCGAGCAGCTGTTCGCTCTGGTCACCCCCTACCGGCTTCCGTAAGGCGGGCCGGCCCGCGACGAATTCGCGCCGCAGCCGCAGCGCTCGTTAAATGCTGGTAAGATAAGGGAAAAATGGCCCAAGCCGATCCGCGCCCACGCCTTGACCTAGGGCCGTTCCGACAGTAGGTTCCGCGCCGATTTCAGACCCGCCCTGGCGCTTGCGCACGGGTCGCCGACAGACGGTCCAAAGTCCATGCCCGAGGAAACGCGTGAAGAGGCGATCAAGCGCCTCACCGAAAGCGCATCCTCGCTCGAGGCCCGCAGCGAACGCCAGATGGCGCACGAGGCGGCCGGGCAGAAGGCGGCGGGCCAGGCGTGGCGCATTCTGGCCGATCTGTTCGGCGGCGTGCTGGTGGGTCTGGCGATCGGCTTCATCGTCGATCGCGTTTTCGACACCGCTCCGGCGGGTTTGATTGGTGGGGTCCTGCTGGGCTTCGCCGTTTCAGTATGGATGGCGCGGCTGACGGCGAAACGCCTGATGGCCGAGGCCAAGTCCGCCGGCGAGCCTCCCCAGGCCGTGGCGGTGCGTGAAGACGACGAGGGAGCCTGACGGCGTGGCCGATCCGATTCATCAGTTCCAGGTGACGCCCCTGCCGGGCATGGACTTCGGCGAGGTCACCCTGCCGCTCGTCGGCACGGTGCATCTGGCCTTCACCAATTCGCACCTGGCGATGACGGTCGCCTTTTTGATCATCGTCGGCTTCCTGACCCTGGTTACGGCCAGCCCCAAGGTGGTGCCCGGTCGCCTGCAGACGGTGGGCGAGGGCGCCTATGGCATGATCGACAATCTGGTCGAGTCGATCATCGGCCACGGCGGCAAGGCGCTGTTCCCCTTCGTCTTCACCGTCTTCCTGTTCATCCTAGCCATGAACATGCTCGGCATGTTCCTGACCTTCACCGCCACCAGTCAACTGGCGGTCACCGGGACCTTCGCCATCCTGACCATCGGTCTGGTCCTGATCATCGGCTTCGCCAAGCATGGGCTGGGCTTTTTCAAGCTGTTCGTGCCTTCGGGCGGGCCCATCGTGCTGCTGCCGGTCATCGTCATCATCGAGTTCGTCTCCTTCCTGCTGCGGCCCGTCACCCTGGCGCTTCGTCTGTTCGGCAACATGCTGGGCGGCCACGTGGCGCTGAAGGTGTTCGCCGGCTTCGTGGTGTCGCTGGGCGCGATCCCGTTCGCCGCCGACGCCGGCATGCTCAGCTGGCTGGCGATCCCGGCCGCCGGCCTGTCCCTGTTCATGGTGGTCGGTCTGACCGCCCTGGAGTTCCTGGTGGCCTTCCTCCAGGCTTTCGTTTTCGCCGTTCTGACCTGCATCTACCTGAACGATGTGGTCAACCTGGGCCATGGCCACTGAGCCTCGGACCAGCCTTCACCCTCACCACCAACCGACTGACTAGGACTAGAGACCCATGGAAGTAGAAGCCGCCAAGGCCATCGGCGCCGGCCTCGCCACCCTCGGAATGATCGGCGCCGGCATCGGCGTCGGCAACATCTTCGGCAACTTCCTGGCGGGCGCGCTGCGCAACCCGTCGGCCGCCGGCTCGCAGATCGGCAACCTGTTCGTGGGCGCCGCCCTGGCCGAGGCCCTGGGCATCCTGGCCTTCGTGCTCGGCGTCCTGATCTACTTCGCCTAAGTCTGCTCCTGATGAGCGGCGGCCGGCGTTCGCGCCGGCCGCCGTCATCGTCTTTCGGAAGATCCGATGACTGTCGCGCCTGACGTGCCCAATCCGATCGAAACGCCGGTCGTGGTGGGCGAGACCTACACCTCGACCGTCCCGGCCGAGCACGGCGCGGAGCACGGCGGCGGCCTGCCCCAGTTCGAGTTCGAGCACTGGTTCGGTCAGATCGTCTATCTGATCGTCCTGTTCGTCCTGCTGTACTGGCTGATCGCCAAGGTGTTCGCTCCGAGGCTGCAGCGGGTCATCGACCAGCGTCGGGGCACCATCGCCGACGCCATCGCCGCCGCCCGTCAGGTGCAGACCGAGGCGGCCGGCCAGGCCGAGGCCGCCAAGGCTGAGGTCGATCAGGCCAGGGCGCAGGCCCGCGCCACCGCCGCCGACGCCAAGGCTCGGGTCACCGAGGCCGCCAACGCTCGCGCGGCTCAGGAAGAGGCCGCGGTCAACGCCCGCATCGCCGAGGCCGAGGGTCAGATCGCCAAGACTCGCGACGCCGCCATGTCGAACGTCGCCGCCATCGCCGCTAACACGGCCGCCGCCATGGTCGAACGCCTGACCGGCAAGGCGCCCACCGCCGCCGAGAAGGCCGTCTGATGCCCTATTTCCTCGACTTCGAATATTTCTACCGCTGGGAAAGCGCTGAGCTGTGGGTCGCCATCGGCCTGCTGATCTTCTTCGGCATCCTGCTCCTGGCCGGCGTGCCCAAGCTGGTCGCCGGCAAGCTGGACGAGAAGGGCGCCAAGATTCAGTCCGAGCTCGACGAGGCCGCCCGCCTGCGCGCCGAGGCCGAAACCCTCCTGGCCCAGATCCGCAAGGAGAAGGCCGAGGCCGAGGCCCAGGCGGCCGAGATGCTGGCTTCCGCCGAGGCCGACGCCCGGCGCATGGAAGACGAGTCGCGCGCTCGCCTCGAGGAGAGCCTGGCGCGTCGCCAGCAGCTCGCCGAGCGTCGCATCGCCCAGGCCGAAGCCCAGGCCACCGCCGAGGTCAAGGCCGCGGCCGTCGACCAGGCCGCGCGTCAGGCCGAGGCCATCCTGGCGGCCCGCCTGGCCGCCCAGTCCACGGACCCGCTGCTGGACCAGGCCATCGCCGGACTGGGCTCGAAGCTGAACTAATCTGAACAACGGCCCAAACGATCACGGCCCCGCTGTCGCCAGCGGGGCCGTTTTCATATGCGCCAGGGCTAGCGCCCGTCAGGCGGCGGCCGGCGCTCCCGGGTCGGAGGCGGCGGCCCGCTCGGCGGCGCGCGCCTTCTTGCGCTGTTCGCCATAGACCGTCCCCAGGACGATGCCGAACACCACGTGAATGGCCAGCATCCAGGCGATGGTGCCGAACCCGGCCCGGACCGCGAACAGGCCCAGATCGGCCATCGGCGCGACGGTGAACATCATCAGGATCCAGGCGGCGACCGAAAACAGAATGCCCTTGGTGCCCGAGGTGTCTGTAGGCAGGCGCGGCGCGACATAGGCGAAGGCCGGGCCCAGGATCAGCGTGCCGGCCAGGATGTGCAGCACCCACCCCACGGCGGGCTGGTCGGGCATGCCGGCGATGGTGGCCAGAAGCGTCGGAAACTCGGTGATGGTCGGAAGCGCGAACATATTGACCACCTCCATCGCCGCGACGGCGATCGAGGCGGCGAATCCCGCGATGGCGCCCATCTTGAACGGTGACTGCATGACGTCGGCTCCTCCCAAAGCTCTGTTAGCGTCGGGAAGGAGCATACGCCCCTGACAGCGACCCGCGTTCACGTTTCCGTGCGCGTCGGGCGCTGCGTGC
>CAXBPJ010000241.1:0-3844 GCA_963977325.1 uncultured Brevundimonas sp.
CGCTCTCGCCGTCGATCTTGGCCAGGCGAGGCGAATCCATCCCGTTCAGGTCGTCCGCGTCGGGATCCACGCCATCGGCGCCCAGCACCTCGTCCAGGTCCATGTCCTCCTGGTCTTCGTCGTCCGCGTCGCCCTGAGCCTGGGTGACGTCGAGGACGTCGACCTCCTCGATCGAGACATCGCCGTCGCCGTCGTCGTCCAGATGGGTTTCGTCGAAGGTTTCGGACTGTTCCTGATCGTCGTCGAATTCGATCTCGGGCACCGGGCTCTCCTGTCGTTGCCCTCAGACAACGCGGCCCGCGTCTCGCCTGTTCCTCAGCTGAACGCCGATCTTCAGGCGTCCCGGGCGGCTCCGACCCGCGCCGCCAGGGCTTGGGCGAGCCGCCCCATCACCCCTTCCCAGTCGGCGAAGCCGTCGGTCGGGAAGGCGGTGGCCGACGGATAGCAGGGCCAGCCGTCCGACCCGAAGCCCGGCCAGTGGTCCGGCGTGGCGATCAGCCACACCGGCGCCCCGACGGCGCCCGCCAGGTTAAGGGTCGCATTGGCCGGGCCGATGACCAGATCCAGCGCCTTGGTCAGGGCGGCGACCCCATCCAGGTCGTCCTTCAGATCCAGCTCCGGCGTCCACAGGTCGAAACCCTGGTCCGCGGCCTCGGCCAGCTCACGCGCGCAGTCGCCGTACTGCAGGTTCACGAACCGCACTCCGGGCGTCGAAAGCACCGGCCGCCAAAGCTCAAACGGCGAGAAATAGCGGGCACGATGGCCATCCAGCTTGAGGCTCTTCCACAGCACTCCGACCTTGGGCTCAGGCCCGAGCGCATGGAGCGTCCTCAGCCAGTGCGCCACCCGTTCCTCGTCCGGCGCCAGGAACGGCGTCGTGGGGAAGTCATCGAGTGAGCGACGGAAGCGCCGGAACAGGCTGCCAATCGGCGCATGGAGCTCCGGCCGCTCCCCCTCGGCCGGCAGCGCCGCCACCCGCGCCAGCCGACCGGCGTGGCGGACCGTCCGGTGGCGCACCACCGTCGCCTCAGGCAGGCTGCGCTGGAACAGCGGAACCAGCCGGTGCTCGACGGCCACCGTGACCTGACCGCCCGGCCCCACCGCCCGGATCGCGTCCGGCAGCACATTGGCGAACAGCACTTCGTCGCCCAGCCCCTGCTCGCCGAACACCAGCAGGCGGCGTCCCTCCAGATCGGTCTCCGGCGTCCACCGCGCGCTGTCGGTGGCGAAGGCCAGGGCGTCCTTCAGCCGCGGATCGAACCGGACCTCATAGGTGTCGAACCCGTCCTCCAGTTCGCCCAGCAGCAATAGGACCAGCGCCCGCGCCATCCGCATCGTCGCGGTCTCGTGGGCGTCGGCGCACAGGGGGATGGCCCGGTCGATGTCGGCCAGCGCCTCGCGCGGCTCGCCAAGCGCCATGCGGGCGTTGGCGCGGTTGTAGAGCGCCTTGTGGTCGGCAGGCTGCAGCCTCAGCGCCTCGTCGAAGAAGGTCAGGGACTGGGCCATCTCGCCTTGGTCGGTCAGCACCGTGCCCAGGGTGTTCCAGTACAGCGCGATTTCCGGCGACCGCTCGATACAGGCGGTCAGCAGGGCCACGGCCTCGGCATAGCGCTGCTGGTCGCGCAGCACGCAAGCGAGATTGTTGGACGCCTCGGCGTTGTCGGGGCTGAGTTCCAGCGCCTTGAGCAACAGCTTCTCGGCGATCTCCAGATAGCCCAGCCGTTGCGCCAGCCGGCCCAGGTCCCGCGCGATCGGTCCTTCGTCCACCGCCAGCTTCAGCGCCGTTTCATAGGCGGTCAGGGCCGGGGCCAGGTCGCCGGCCTTCTCGCGCGCGATGGCCAGCACATGCCAGGCCAGATGCCATTTTTCGCATAGTTCAAGCGCCTTGAGCGCCTGGCGGGTGCCCAAGGCGTAGTCCTGAGTGCGAATCGCCGCGACCGCCGACTTCAGGGCGGTCACCGCCGGGTTTGGCGGGGTCACCGCCGCTTTGGCGGGCTTGGCCAGCGCCTGCGACAGCAGGTTCAGCGCCTGGGGGGAGGCCGCGTCTCCCGCCGAGGCCAGGCGGGCTTTCGGGGCGGGCGAGGGCAAGGGGGCGGCGTCGGTCGCGGCGGTCATGGCCCGACCCTCGCCCGCTTTCGACAAGACATGGTTAACCCCGTCTGTTTACCGTTTCGGAAGCCGTCCCTCCGCCATATCCGGATTCGGGAGCGTCGGCCGGGGAGGCTCGATCCATGCCGCTGAAACTGTCCCTCAAGCCGGGCGAGCGCTTCGTGCTGAACGGCGCGGTGGTGCAGAACGGCGATCGTCGCGGCGTTCTGGTGCTGCAGAACAAGGCCTCGGTCTTGCGTGAAAAGGACATCATGCAGGCGGACGAGGTGACGACGCCCGCGCGGCGCATCTACTTCCCGGTCATGATGATGTACCTGGACGAGGCCAACGCCCCCAAGGTCTATGACGAGTTCGCCACCCGCCTGGGCGAGTTCATGAGCGCGACACGAAACCCGGACATCCTGGGCGAATGCGTCGCGGCGTCACGCCACGTCATGGCGCGCGAGTATTACAAGGCCCTGATGGCGGCCCGAAAACTGGTTGATTACGAAGAACAAAGGATGGGCGATGTCGCTCAAGGCGTACACCCAGGCGACCGCGCGGGCTGAAAATCCGCGCCAGGCGGAGTATCGCCTGTTCAGCCAGGTCACTCACGCCCTGATCGAGGCGGAGGGGCTGGATTCGGCCGACATCGCGCGTCGCATGGAGGCCCTCGACTGGAACCGCCGCCTGTGGTCGACCCTCGCCACCGACTGCGCCGATCCGGGGAACACCCTGCCGCAATCGCTGCGCGCCCAGATCATCTCGATCAGCCTGTGGGTCAGCCGGCATACCTCCCTGGTGATGCAACGGCGCGAGGAGATCGGCCCCCTGGTCGAGATCAACAGAATGGTGATGCAGGGCCTGGCCGGCGCGCCCCAGCCCCAGGCCGCCTGAGGCGCGATCCTTCCCCGGCGTGATCTTGGCGCCGTGCGGGGAGCGGGCTACCACCCTGGGCATCATCAGCGTCCGTTCGGACGCCCAGGGATCAGGAGACGTCCATGGCCGACCTCGCTCAAATCACCGACCACATCCGCAGCCGGATCGGCGACAACTCCGGTCTCGGCAAGACGGTCAAGATCGACATGGGCGCGGACGGCGTCATCTATATCGATGGCGCGTCGGTCCCGAACACGGTGACCAACGAGGACAAGCCCGCCGACGGCAACATCAAGGTCTCGATGGCCGATCTGGAAGCCATCGGGAACGGCCAGCTCGATCCGGTCATGGCCTTCATGCAGGGCAAGCTGAAGGTCGACGACATGATGCTGGCGCAGAAACTGGCCCCGATCCTGAAGGGCTGACCGCGTAAATCTCCCTCCCCCTTAGGGGAGGGTCGTCGTCGCGAAGCGGCGACGGGGTGGGGGCGCTGCCTGGAGTCCACGCGCCGGCGCCGACCGCTTTCGGCGCCCCCACCCGGTCGCTGTGCGACCACCCTCCCCTTGAAGGGGAGGGAAAGGGGTTCGCCATGCATTTCCAGCCCAGCGACAGCGCCGAGCACTGGCGGTCCCGCCTGCTCGACTTCCTCCAGGCCCGCGTCTGGCCCGCCGAGGCCGACTACCGCGCCGAGGTCCATGCCGACCCCCGTCGCCAGCCCCCGACCATGGAGCGGCTCAAGGGCGAGGCCCGCGACGCGGGCCTGTGGAACCTGTTCCTGCCCGGGGAGCACGGCGCCGGCCTGACCAATCTCGAATACGCGCCGCTCGCCGAATTGATGGGTCGCCACCTCTGGTCGGCCGAGGTGTTCAACTGCTCG
>CAXBPJ010000242.1:0-3844 GCA_963977325.1 uncultured Brevundimonas sp.
AGGTCTGGCGTTCGTGCAGGGCGGCGAGAATGCCCATGACCAGATAGAGGGCGCCGCCCCCGTAGTCGCCGATCAGGTTCAGGGGCGGGACCGGCGGTCCGCCCTTGGGGCCGATGGCGTTCAGGGCCCCCGTCACGGCGATATAGGTCAGGTCGTGGCCGGCGCGCGGAGCCAGCGGCCCGTCCTGACCCCAACCGGTCATGCGGCCGTAGATCAGGCGCGGATTGGCGGCCAGCATCGGCTCCGGCCCCAGGCCCAGCCGCTCCATCACGCCCGGACGGAAGCCTTCGATCAGGACATCGGCGACGGCGACGGCGGCGCGGGCGGTCGCCAGGTCCGCCTCGGACTTGAGGTTCAGCGCCAGCGAGGCGCGGCCCCGGGCGGTGACGTCGCCGGGGGCGGGACCGGCGCCCGGCCGGTCGATCCGCAGCACCTCGGCCCCCAGGTCCGACAGCAGGGTGACGGCGAAGGGCGCCGGGCCTATCCCGGCCATCTCCACCACCCGCAAACCCCTCAGCGGTCCCTGACCCATGCGTGGCTCCCCGTGGTCACACGGCGTGATTGGAGCGGGGCGGCCCGACCGATACAAGGCTTGAATGTCGAGGGGCGCGGTCAGGGCCGGAAGAGGGGTGTTCGGTCCGGGCCTGGCCGTCCGGCTGGGCTTGGCCAACGCGGCCGGCTTCATCGCCTTCATGCCGCTGCTGACCCTTCTGGCGCCGCTCAGGATCGAGGCGGTGGACCCGGATGCCAAGGCGCTGATCCTCAGCGGAGTGGCCCTGGTCGGGGCGGTGGTCGCCAGCCTGTCCAATATCGTCGCGGGATGGCTGTCGGATCGCACGCGGAGCCGGCTGGGCCGCCGTCGGCCGTGGCTGGTGACCGGCGTGGTCGGCGCGCTCGCCGCCTATCCCCTGATCCTGTTCGCCCAGACCGGCTGGGGCGTGCTGATCGGCGTCGTGCTGTTTCAGCTGATGTTCAATCTGTTCTTCGGGCCGATGAACGCCCTGCTGCCCGATCATGTGCCGGACGCGCGCAAGGGGCTGATGTCCTCCGCCATGGCCATGGGGGCCCCGGTCGGACTGGCGGTCGGGGCGGTGCTGGCGGGGATGGGAGATCTCAGCGAGCCGACGCGCTTCGCCCTGGTGGCCGCTGTGTTCGCGGCGGGCGTGGCGCCGCTCTTGCTGTGGCGCGAACCGCCGGGGCCGACCGTCCCGCCGTCGATCAACGAGCAGGCCCCGGCGACGCGGCGGCGCGCCGATTTCGCCATGGCCTGGAGCTCGCGGCTGATGATCCAGCTGGGGCTGTCGGCCAGCCAGGTCTATCTGCTGTATTTCGTCGGCCGGGCCGCGGCGGAGGGGGCGGCGTTTCCCGAGCGGGCGCCGGCGGCTCTGGTCTCGACCCTGATCCTGGTATCGACCGCGACCTCGGTGGTGACGGCCCTGGCGGCCGGCTGGGTATCGGATCGTACCGGGGGCCGACACCTGTATGTCGCCGTGTCCGGCACGCTGGTGTGCGCGGGCATGGCGGTGTTCGCGGCGGACCCGAGCTGGACCACGGCCCTGATCGGCCAGCTTCTGTATGGAGCGGGGGTCGGGCTGTATTCGACCACGGACACGGCGCTGGTGGCGCAAATCCTGCCGTCGCGCGCTGATGCAGGACGCGACCTCGGCCTGTTCAATCTGGGCAACACCCTGCCGCAGGCCCTGGCGCCCGGGCTGGCCATCCTGGTGCTCGCGGGCTCGGGCTGGGGTCCGATGGGCGGCTATCCCGCCCGCTTCGCCATCGCCGGCGGCAGCGCCCTGCTTGGAGGAATCGCCGCCGCCTTCATCCGCGGGGTGCGCTAGCGCCCGAACTTTTGGAACTTGATGCGGTGGGGGATGAGGCTGTCCGCGCCCAAGCGACGCTTCTTGTCCTCTTCATAGGCTTCGAAATTGCCTTCGAACCATTCGACGTGGCTGTCGCCCTCGAAGGCCAGGATGTGGGTGGCCAGGCGGTCGAGGAACCAGCGGTCGTGCGAGATGACCACGGCGCAGCCGGCGAACTCCTCCAGAGCCTCCTCCAGGTTCTGCAGGGTCTCGATGTCCAGGTCGTTGGTCGGTTCGTCGAGCAGGATCAGGTTGCCGCCGGTGGCCAGGGTCTTGGCCAGGTGGACGCGGTTGCGCTCGCCGCCCGAGAGCAGGCCGACCTTTTTCTGCTGGTCGGAGCCCTTGAAGTTGAAGCTGCCGACATAGGCGCGGGTGTTGATCTCGCGCTTGCCGACCATCATCACGTCGGTGCCGCCGGAGATGACCTGCCAGATGTTCTTGTCGGCATCGAGATCATCGCGCGACTGGTCGACATAGGCCAGCTTGACCGTCTCGCCGACCTTGATGGTCCCGGCGTCGGGGGTCTCCTGACCGGTGATCATGCGGAACAGGGTCGACTTGCCGGCGCCGTTGGGGCCGATGACGCCGACGATGCCGTTGGGCGGCAGTTTGAAGGTCAGGTCCTTGAACAGCAGCTTGTCGCCGTAGGATTTCTCCAGACCGTTCACCTCCAGCACGACATTGCCCAGGCGCGGGCCGGGCGGGATCTGGATGTGGGCTTGGCTCTGGGCCGGACGACCGGCCTCCTGCTCGGCGACCATGCGCTCATAGGCGGCCAGACGGGCCTTGGACTTGGCCTGGCGGGCCTTGGCGCCCGAGCGGACCCATTCCAGTTCGCGGGTAAGGGCGCGCTGGCGGGCCTCGGACTCCGATTGCTCCTGGACCACGCGCTTCTGCTTGGCCTCCAGCCAGGAGGAGTAGTTGCCCTCGTGCGGATGACCCTTGCCGCGGTCGAGTTCGAGCGTCCACTTGGTGACCTGGTCCAGGAAGTAGCGGTCGTGGGTCACCAGGATGACGCAGCCGGGGAAATTCTCCAGGTGATGCTGCAGCCAGGCCACCGACTCGGCGTCGAGGTGGTTGGTCGGCTCGTCCATCAGCAGCATGTCGGGCTTGGAGAGCAGCAGACGGGCCAGCGCCACGCGGCGCTTCTCGCCGCCCGAGAGGTTGGTCACCTCCCAGTCGTCCGGCGGGCAGCGCAGGGCGTCCATGGCCATCTCGATACGGCTGTCGATGTCCCAGACATCGCCGGCGTCGATCTTCTCCTGGAGGGCGGTCATCTCCTCCATCAGCTCGTCGGTGTAGTTCTCGCCCAGCTCGGCGGCGATGGCGTTGAAGCGCTCGACCCACTGCTTCTCCTCGCACCAGGCCTCGACATTCTGGCGGACGTTGAGCGCCGGATCCAGCTGGGGCTCCTGCTCAAGATAGCCGCGCTTGACGCCGTCGGCGGCGCGGGCCTCGCCCTGGAACTCGGTGTCCAGCCCGGCCATGATCTTGAGCAGGGTGGACTTGCCCGAGCCGTTGACGCCGACGACCCCGATCTTGGCGTCGTTGTAGAAGCTGAGCCAGATGTTCTCGAAGACCTTCTTGCCGCCGGGATAGGCCTTGGTCAGGCCCTGCATCTGGAAAATGTACTGCTGCGCCATGGGGAGCGTCGCGCCTTGTCGAATGAGGGGTGGGGAGGTCGCGCGGGATGTAGCGATTGGGGGGGCGGGTGGCAAATGGGGGGAAGGTGGTGATGAGGGGCGAGGGGCGGGCGTGGCTGGGCTGGTCCCGGATAGTCGCTGGCGCGCCTTCCGGGATGACAAGCGGATTGGGGAGTGGATAGCGCGGTATGGAGGGCGGGGAAGTCATGGCGGACCCCGTTTTCTTGCGAGGGCGGCCTGACGGCGGCGGTCGGCGCGGGACTGCGGAAAAACAGAGTCCAGTTTGTCCAGTTTGTCCAGTTCGGAGGCCGGGACCTGGTCCGTGCGGGAGGCGGCCAT
>CAXBPJ010000243.1:0-3841 GCA_963977325.1 uncultured Brevundimonas sp.
ATTTCGTCCTTCCCGACCGGTTCGAGAACGGCGACCCGTCCAACGATCAGGGCGGCCTGGAGGGCGATCGGCTGGCCACGGGGTTCGACCCGACGCACAAGGGCTTCTTCCAAGGCGGCGATCTGCAGGGCCTGATCGGCCAGCTGGATTATATCCAGGGCCTGGGGGCCACGGCCATTTGGCTGGGGCCGATCTATCAGAACAAGGCGGTGCAGGGCCCGGCGGGAGACGAGTCGGCCGGTTATCACGGCTACTGGATCACCGATTTCACTCGGGTCGACGCCCACTTCGGCGAGAACGCCGACATGAAGGCCTTCGTCGACGCCGCCCACGCGCGAGGGATGAAGGTCTATCTGGACATCATCACCAACCACACCGCCGATGTGATCAAGCATCGGGAATGCCCGGACTCGAGCTGCACCTATCGCTCGCGCGCCGACTATCCCTACAGCCGACGCGGCGGGCTGGACGGCGAGCCGATCAATGAGGGGTTCCTGGGCGATCACATTCAGACGGCGGAGAACTTCGCGGGCCTGACCCGACCGGACTACGCCTACGCCCCGTTCGTCCCCGAGGCGGAAGAGGGGATCAAGGTTCCCGCCTGGCTCAACGACCCGATCTACTATCACAACCGGGGCAATTTCGGCGTCCCGGGCGAGATCAGCCAGCACGGCGATTTCGTCGGCCTGGATGACCTATTCACCGAGCACCCGCGCGTGGTCGAGGGGATGATCGAGATTTTCGGCGGCTGGATTGATCAGTTCGGCATCGACGGCTTCCGCATCGACACCGCCCGCCACGTGAACCCGGAATTCTGGCAGGCATTCGTGCCGGCCATGTTGGAGCGCGCCGAGGCGCAGGGTATCCCGAACTTCCATATCTTCGGGGAGGTGTTCAATCCCGATCCTGCCTATCTGGCGCGGTTCAGCCACGTCGACGGCTTTCCGGCCCTCCTGGACTTCGCCTTCCAGAGCGTGGCCACCGATGTGATCGCGCGCGGCAAGGGGACCGACGCCCTGGCCGCCCTCTATGAGGCCGACGCCATCTACAAGGGCGGCGAGGAGGCCGCGCTGGGCCTGCCGACCTTCCTGGGCAACCACGACATGGGCCGGTTCGCCATGTTCGTGAAGGAGGCCAATCCGGAGGCCTCGGACGAGGAGATCGTCCGGCGCGTCATCCTTGGCCATGCCCTGATGATGTTCGGGCGCGGCTCGCCGACCATCTACTACGGCGACGAGCAGGGCTTCGTCGGCCTGGGCGGCGATCAGGCCAGCCGCCAGAGCCTCTTCTCCAGCCAGGTCGAGAGCTTCAACACCCAGCCCCTGATCGGCACGACGGCGACCACCGCCGAGCGGAATTTCGATACAGCCCACCCGCTCTATGTCGCCCTGGCCGAGATGGCCCGAATCCGGGCGAACGAGCCGGCGCTGCGACAGGGGCGGCAGATCACCCGCGCCTCGGGCGACAAGCCCGGCCTGTTCGCCTTTTCGCGCCGCCTGGACGGCCGCGAGGTGCTGGTCGCGCTCAACACCTCCGGCGAGGCGATCCAGGAGAATGTCTGGGTCGACGCGACCAGCCTTGAATGGCGCGCCCTCTCGGGCGACTGCGCGACCCAGGCCTCGGCGCCCGGCAGCGTCCGGATCGATCTGGCCCCCTACAGCTATGTCGTCTGTGTGTCGGAGTCCGCCGCTTGACCCCCCAGCCCGTGCTCGAGACCGGCGCCGCCAGCATCCCGGAAGCTCACGCTGACTGGTGGCGCGGCGCGGTGATCTATCAGGTCTATCCGCGCAGTTTCGCCGATGCGAACGGCGACGGGGTCGGCGACCTGAAGGGGATCACCCAGAGGCTGGACCATATCGCCTCGTTGGGCGTGGAAGCGGTGTGGCTTTCGCCCTTCTTCACCTCACCGATGAAGGATTTTGGCTATGACGTCGCCGACTACCGGGACGTTGATCCGATCTTCGGCACGCTTGCCGACTTCGACCGGCTGGTCGAGCGCGCCCATGATCTGGGCCTTAAGGTCATCATCGACCTGGTGTTTTGCCACACCTCGGACCAGCACGCCTGGTTCAAGGCCAGCCGCGCGGAGCGCACGGGCGAGCACGCCGACTGGTACGTCTGGGCCGACGCCAAGCCGGACGGGTCGCCGCCGTCGAACTGGCAGTCGGTGTTCGGCGGCCCGGCCTGGACCTGGGACGCGCGGCGCGGCCAGTACTATCTGCACAACTTCCTGCCCGAGCAGCCGCAGCTGAACGTGGCCGAACCGGCCCTGCAGGAAGCGCTGCTCGACACGGTGGACTTTTGGCTCGATCGGGGAGTCGACGGCTTCCGCTTCGACGCCATCAACTTCGCCATGCACGACCCGGCGCTGACCGACAATCCGCCGGACCCGACGCCCGGCAAACGCACCCGGCCGTTCGATTTCCAGCTGCATCTGCACAACCAGAGCCAGGCCGGCATACCGGCTTTCCTGAGCCGCATCCGCCAGCGCACCGATGTGCGCGGCGGCCGTTTCCTGGTGGCCGAGGTGGGCGGCGGCCAGGCCGCGAGCGAGATGAAGCTCTACACCGCCGGGCCCGACCGGCTGAACAGCGCCTATGGCTTCCTCTATCTCTACGCCGACAGCCTGACGCCCGAAAATCTGGCCGAGCATGCGACGATGTGGCCGGGCGAAGACGGCGAGGGCTGGCCCTCCTGGACCTTCTCCAACCACGACGCGCCGCGCGCGGTATCGCGTTGGGCGCCCGAGGCCGACCGCAAGGCCTTCGCCGAGATGGCGCTGGTCCTCTTGATGTGCCTGCGCGGCAACGTCTTCCTGTATCAGGGCGAGGAGCTGGGCCTGCCCCAGGCCGAGGTGCCGTTCGAGCGGCTGGTCGACCCCGAGGCCATCACGAACTGGCCCGAGACCCTGGGACGCGACGGCGCACGCACCCCCATCCCATGGACCGCCTCGGCGCCCCACGCGGGCTTCTCGCCGGTGGAGCCTTGGCTGCCGGTCGATCCCCGCCATGTCCCGCTGGCTGTGGATCGGCAGGAGGCCGACCCGGACGCGACCCTGCATGTCGCCCGCCGCGCCGTGGCCTTGCGCCATCGGCTGGCGGCGCTGCGCATCGGTGAGCTGGCGCCGGTCGAGACGGCGGCGCCGGTCGTGGCCTTCATCCGCGGTGACGGCGATGCGGCCGTGCTGTGCGCCTTCAACCTTTCGGGGGAGCCGGCGGACTGGTCGCCGCCTTCGGGCTGGCGGGTCGAAGAGGCTGTGAACGGCGGCGATCTGTCGGGAACCCTCAACGCCTACGCGGCTCTGGTGGCGGTCCAGGCCTGACGGCTCAGAACAGCACACGCGGGTTCATGATCCGCTGGGGGTCCAGCGCGTCGCGAACCGCCCGCATGGCGGCGATCTGGACTGGGTCCTTATACCGCCGCGCCTCCTCGGTCTTCAGTCGGCCCAGTCCGTGCTCGGCCGAAATGGAGCCGTTCAGGGCGTGGACCAGATCATGGACGATCCGCGCGCCCTCCTCGCGCAGCGCGACGAAGGCGGCGGGATCGGCGCCGAGCGGCGGCACGACGTTATAATGCAGGTTGCCATCGCCCAGATGGCCAAAGGTGACCAGGCGGATGCCCGGATAGGCGGCGCTGAGCGCCACATCGGCGCGGCCGACGAACTCTGGCAGGGCCGAAAGCGGCAGGGACACATCGTGTTTCCAGCCCCCGCCCGCCGCTTTTTGCGCCGCCGACATATCCTCGCGCAGCCGCCACATCGCCTGGGCCTGGGCGGCGTTCTGGGCAACGGCCGCGTCCTGGATCAGGCCAGTTTCGAGGGCTGGTTCAAGGAGCCGCTCCA
>CAXBPJ010000244.1:0-3808 GCA_963977325.1 uncultured Brevundimonas sp.
TGCAAGGCGGACCTTTGGCAAGCACCTGCATTTGCGACGTGCTAAGTCCGCCCCTAAAGGAAACGCCGCGCAGAGACCTAAAAGGGCCCCGCATGACCGAGCCGAAGACCGCCGCCGCTCCGGCGGGCCGCGCCAATCGCCAGCCCCTGTCACTTCGGGTGCCCGAGCCTTCGGGCCGGCCCGGCGACGCGCCCGACTTCAGCCATCTGAAGCTCGACGAACCCGGCGCCGTCGATCGCCCCGAGGCCTCGACGGCGCCAGCCGACATGCGCGACCACGCCTTTCGCCTGATCCGGGTGCTGGATGACCAGGGCCGGGCGGTCGGTCCCTGGGATCCCAAGCTGGACCCCGAGACCCTGCGCCGGGGCCTCAAGGCCATGATCCTGACCCGCGCCTTTGACGACCGGATGCACCGTGCCCACCGTCAGGGAAAGACAAGCTTCTACATGAAGTGCACCGGCGAGGAGGCCATCGCGGTCGCCCAGGGCATGCTGCTCAGCCGTGAGGACATGGGCTTTCCCACCTACCGCCAGCAGGGTCTGCTGATCGCGCGCGGCTATCCGCTGGCGGCGATGATGAACCAGATCTATTCCAACGCCGAGGATCCGATCAAAGGCCGCCAGCTGCCGATCATGTATTCGGCCAAGGACTACGGCTTCTTCACCATCTCGGGCAATCTCGGCACCCAGTATCCTCAGGCCGTCGGCTGGGCGATGGCCTCGGCCTATCGCGGCGACGACAAGCTGGGCATCACCTGGATCGGCGACGGCTCGACCGCCGAGAGCGACTTTCACTCCGCCCTGACCTTCGCCGCCGTCTATCGGGCGCCGGTGATCCTCAACATCGTCAACAATCAGTGGGCCATCTCGTCCTTCCAGGGTATCGCCGGAGGGCTGGAGACCACCTTCGCCTCCAAGGGCATTGGCTATGGCCTGCCCAGTCTGCGCGTCGACGGCAACGACTTCCTGGCCGTCTGGGCCGCCACGGCCTGGGCCGAGGAGCGGGCGCGGTCGAATCAGGGCGCGACGGTCATCGAGCTGTTCACCTATCGCGGCGCCCCGCATTCCACCTCCGATGATCCCAGCCGCTACCGGCCGGGCGACGAGCACGAGAAATGGCCGCTGGGCGATCCGCTGGCCCGTCTGAAGCAGCACCTCATCGCCATCGGCGAATGGGACGACGCCCAGCATGAGGCGGCCGAGAAGGACGCCGTTGAACAGGTCCGCGCCGCCGGCAAGGAATCCGAGGCCATCGGCACGCTCGGTCAATCCCGCCCCAGCGTGAAGACCATGTTCGAGGAGGTCTATGCGACCGAGGACTGGCGACTGGTCGAACAGCGCCGAGAGGTGGGGGTATGATTTCCTCCTCTTTCCGCTCATCCCCGCGAAAGCGGGGATCCAGGGTTTTGGGTGATTGGTCCGACCGAGCCCGCGCTGACATCGATCCCACGCATCCTGTCCTACGAAAGAACTGGGTCCCCGCTTTCGCGGGGATGAGCGGTGATTTTCAATGAGCCAACAGACCTTCACCGAGGCCGACCGCACCGATGGCATCGAGCCGGACATGGTCGATCAGGACGCGGCCCCAAGGTCGGAGGCCCCCAAGGCCGCCGGCCCCCAGGCCATGAACATGATCCAGGCGCTGAACTCGGCGCTCGACATCAAGATGGCCGAGGATCCGACCGTCCTCTCCTTCGGCGAGGACGCGGGCTATTTCGGCGGCGTCTTCCGCGTCACCGACCACCTGCAGAAAAAGCATGGCCTGACCCGCAGCTTCGACGCCCCCATCTCCGAGACCGGCATCATGGCCGCCGGCATCGGCATGGCCACCTATGGACTGCGTCCCGTCGTCGAGATCCAGTTCGCCGACTACATTTATCCGGCCTACGACCAGATCGTGTCGGAGGCGGCCAAGCTGCGCTATCGCTCGGGCGGCCAGTTCACCGCGCCGATGGTCGTGCGCAGCCCCTATGGCGGCGGCATCTTCGGGGGCCAGACCCACAGCCAGTCGCCGGAAAGCCTGTTCACCCATATCGCGGGCCTCAAGGTCGTCATCCCGTCCAACCCCTATGACGCCAAGGGGCTTCTGACCGCGGCGATCGAGGACGACGACCCGGTCATCTTCTTCGAACCCAAACGCCTCTACAACGGCCCCTTCGACGGCTGGCACGAAAAGCCGGTGTCGCCCTGGAAGGCCCAGGAGCTGGCTCAGGTGCCGACCGGCAAATATGTCGAACCGTTGGGCAAGGCGCGCGTGATGAAGGAGGGGGCCGACGTCACCATCCTGGCCTACGGGACGATGGTCTGGGTCTCGCTGGCGGGCGCCGAGCACGCCGGGGTGAACGCCGAGGTCATCGATCTGCGAACCCTGGTGCCGCTCGACATCGAGACCATAGAGGCCTCGGTGAAGAAGACCGGCCGCTGCGTCATCGTTCATGAGGCGCCGCGCACCTCGGGCTACGGCGCGGAGCTCTCGGCCCTGGTCCAAGAGCGCTGCTTCTACCACCTGGAGGCGCCGATCGCGCGGGTGACCGGCTGGGACACCCCCTATCCGCATGCCTTCGAGTGGGAATATTTCCCCGGCCCCGAACGGGTCGCCGACGCGCTCAAGTCCGTTATGTCGGGAGGCCGCTGAGATGGGTCGCTATGTCTTCAAACTGCCCGACGTGGGCGAGGGCACGGCCGAGGCCGAGCTGGTCGGCTGGCACGTCAAGGTCGGCGACCGCGTCGAGGAAGACCAGATCGTCGCCGACGTCATGACCGACAAGGCCACGGTCGAGATCACCGCCCCGGTTTCCGGCACGGTGTCCAAACTGCACGGCGAGCCGGGCGAAATGCTGGCCGTCCGCGGCCCCCTGGTCGAGTTCGAGGTCGAGGGCGCTGGGAACGCCGCGGCCGAGGAGACTCCCTTCCCCCTGGAGGGGGGAAGGGTCACCCAACCCTCCCCGTTGGCGCAGGGGGAGGGCTCAGGATCGGCCAACCACGTCTTCAAACTGCCCGACGTGGGCGAAGGCACGGCCGAGGCCGAGCTGGTCGGCTGGCACGTCAAGGTCGGCGACGCGGTCGAGGAAGACCAGATCCTGGCCGAGGTCATGACCGACAAGGCGACGGTCGAGATCACCTCGCCGGTCACCGGAACCGTTGTCGCCCTGCACGGCGAGGCCGGCCAGCAGCTCGCCGTCGGCGGCCCCCTGGTCAGCTTCCAGGTCGAGGGCAAGGGGAATGTCCGCCCTGCTCTCTTCCCCCTGGAGGGGGGAAGGGTGGACGAACGGTCGCCGGAGGCGACCGGAGGACGGGATGGGGGCGGAAACCCGTCCGCACCCTCGGCGCCCGCCGCGTCGAAGGTCGAGGCCAGATCCACCGCCTCCACCCCCAACCCAACCCTTCCCCCCTCCAGGGGGAAGGGCTCGGAAGCCAAGCTGTCTGAACGCGGCCAGCGCCCGCTCGCCTCGCCTGCCGTGCGCCAGCGCGCGCGCGACCTGGGCGTCGAGCTGCAGTTCGTCCCCGGCTCAGGCCCCGCCGGCCGCATCGAGCACGGCGACCTGGACGCCTATGTCTCCGGCGGCGGTCGCGGCGCCGCCAACGGCGGTTCGACATCCTCGACCTACGCCAAGGCCGAAGGAACCACTGAGACCCGCATCATCGGCCTGCGCCGCAAGATCGCGGAGAAGATGGCCGAGAGCGTGCGCCGCGTCCCGCACATCACCTATGTCGAGGAGATCGACGTCACGGCGCTGGAGGACCTGCGCGCTCACCTGAACGCGATGAAGCAGAAGGACCAGCCCAAGCTGAACGTCCTGCCCTTCATC
>CAXBPJ010000245.1:0-3800 GCA_963977325.1 uncultured Brevundimonas sp.
TCGCCAAGGCGGTGAATGCCCAGCCCCTGCTGGAAGGCATGATCCTGTCCAACGAACCCGGCTACTACAAGCCCGGCCACTGGGGCATCCGCATCGAGACCCTGCAGGTGGTGACACCCGCGGTGGTTCCCGAGGGCGGCGAGCGGCCGATGCACGGTTTCGAACAGCTGACCTTCGCGCCGATCGACCGCGCCCTGATCGCGGTCGATCTGCTGACCCCGGCCGAGCGCGCCTATGTCGACGCCTATCACGCCGAGACGTGGGGCAAGATCGGCCCGCGGGTCGAGGGCGAGGTCCGGGCTTGGCTGGAGCGGGCTTGCGCGCCGCTTTTAGGGGATCGGGCGGCATGGTAGAAAGCTGTCTACCATGCTCAACATCAAGAACCCTCGCGCCCACGAACTGGCCGTCAAGGTCGCCGCGGCCCACGGCGAGACCCTGACCGACGCCGTGATTCATTCGCTGGAAGAGCGGCTGGCGCGCACGCCGAACAAGCCGAAAAAGAAGGCGACCGTCGAGGAAATCGAAGCCCTTCTCGAGGAAATCCGAAAGGACCTGCCGCAGTCCTTCTTCGACGATCCGGACCCAACCGCCTTCCTCTATGACCCGGACACCGGTCTGCCCGCGTGATCGTCGACACTTCGGGCTTGGTCGCCATCATCAAGGGCGAGTCGGAAGGCCGCCTTTTTCTCGAGACAATGCTGGCGGTGGAGGCGGTGAAGCTTTCTGCGGCTACCTATTTCGAGTGTGGCATGGTCATTGATCGGATCGACCGGGGACAGGCGGGGATCAAGGTGGATCGGCTGCTGTCACGTGTGGACGCCGAGATCATTCCCGTGACCTTGGCACACGCCCGGATCGCACGCGCGGCCTATTCGCAGTTCGGCAAGGGCCGCCATCCCGCCCGCCTGAACTTCGGCGACTGTTTCGCCTATGCCTTGGCCCGGGAGACCGGAGAGCCGCTGCTCTACAAGGGCGACGACTTCGCCCGGACGGACGTCGAGGCGGCGGTTTGAAGCGCCTCCTCCCCGGCCTGCTGGCCCTCGCCATCGCCGCGCCGGTCCACGCCCAGCCGCAGGATCGCCTGCCCCGCGGCGCCTTCGATGTCATCCCGCCGCATGAACGGGTGACCGGCGGCCGGGGCGAGATGCGCGTCGTGCAGTCGCAGTGCCGGGTCGGGCCGACCGACTGGGCGCGACGGCGGATCGTGGATGTGGCGGTGCAGGAGTGGGCGGCCTTTGGTTTCCAAACAATCGACTCGCGGCCGATCGAGGCGGGACAGTTGCCGGACGGGATCGTGCCCGAGGCCGTCAACCCGCGCCGCGACCGACCGCGTCAGGCCCGCCACATCGTCCGGATGGGCCGCCAGGAACGCGACGAGGCTACCCGGGCGCCGGTCGATTGGGTCCAGCCCTGGTCGGCGGCTTTCGTAAGCTGGGTGATGTGCGAGGCGGGCCTGGGGGAGATGGATCAGTTCGCCCGCGATATCTCGCACCGCGTCTATATCGACCAGGCCATCCGCGCCCGCGACGGCGAGGTTTCGGGCGCGGCCTACCGGGCATTCGACGCCGGGGAACAGCCCGTCCAGCCCGGCGACCTGCTGTGCAATGCGCGCGGATCGGCAAGCTATCTGTCGCTGGCCGAACGCCGCGAGGAGATCGGCGAGTTCGCCCCGACCCATTGCGACATCGTGGTCAGGGTCGATGAGGCGGCAGGCCTGATTCACCTGATCGGCGGCAACGTGATGGACTCAGTCAGCCTGACCATCCTGCCGGGCACGCGGGACGGCGACGGACCGCTGCGCCCCCTGGCCGATACCGACCTGGCCGGGGCGCGGACGATGTTCGCTCACCTGCAACTCCAGGCGCCGGCGATCGAGCCGAACGCGCTGGACGCCACGCCGACGATCCTGGCCCTGGGCGGCCGCTGACGCCGGCGCCCTGCCCTTGCGCGCTTTGGTGCGTTAGAAGGGCGTCAGTTCCGTTCCTCCAAGGCGACAGAGAGCCATGACCCCCGCCGATTCCGCCGCCGCGCCGATCAAGAGCGCCATCCAGCCCGTCTCCATGCGCGGCTATGACACCGACTTCGACGCCTTCTCCCAGGCGCTGGGGGGATCGTTCAAGCGCTATGGTTTCGCCGTCATCTCCGACCACGGCCTGGACGAGGGCGTGATCGACCGCGCCATCACCGACGCCAAGGCCTTCTTCGCCCTGCCGGAGGAGGTGAAGCGGCAGTACCACCAGCCCGGCACGGGCGGGGCGCGAGGCCTGACCCCCTTCGGCGTCGAGGCGGCCAAGGGCGCGGCGACGGTCGATCTCAAGGAGTTCTGGCACACCGGCCGCGAGCTGCCCGAGGGGCATGCCTTGCGCAAATACATGCGCGACAATGTCTGGCCGACCGAGATCGCCGGCTTCCGCCAGGATGTCTACGGAATGTTCGAGGCGCTGGACGCCCTTGGCCGCAAGCTGCTCAAGGCCATCGCCCACTATCTGAGCCTCGACGACGACTTCTTCGAAGACAAGGTCCAGCTGGGCAACAGCGTGCTGCGCCTGCTGCACTATCCGCCTGTGCCGGCCGATGCGCCGGGCGTGCGGGCCGGGGCGCACGAGGACATCAATGTCATCACCCTGCTGCTCGGCGCCGAGGAGGCGGGGCTGCAGCTCAAGGACGCCGACGGCGAATGGCTGGACATCGCCCCGCCGCCGGGCGCCCTGGTGGTCAATATCGGCGACATGCTGCAGCGGCTGACCAACCATGTCCTGCCGTCGACGTCGCACCGGGTGATCAATCCGGCTCCGGAACGGCGCGGCTTCGCGCGCTATTCCACGCCCTTCTTCCTGCACTTCAACCCCGACTATGTGATCGAGACCCTGCCCTCGACCGTGACGCCGGAGAGCCCCGACCGCTACGCGGGCAAGTCCATCATGGCCGAGGACTTCCTGACGGAGCGGTTGAAGGAAATCCGCCTGATCTGACGTTCACCGACGTCAGCCCGAGCCTTCCCGTCGCGCCGGCCGCGCGCTAAGCCCGGGCATGGCCGCCGATACGCCGCAGGAACAGTTCAAGCGCGCCCTGGCCCATGCCGCCCGGGCCCTGGCCGAACAGTCCGAGCTGGAGGTCGCCTTCGGCTCGGACGGACCGCGCCTGTCTAACGGTGTGCTGACCCTGCCGCATCCGCCGAGGTTGCCGTCGGAGGCCGAGAGCGCCAGCCTGCGGGGCCAGGCCGACCGGCTGGCTCTGCGCCTGGCCAATCATGACGAGGCGCTGCACGCCCGACTGACGCCGTCGGACCGGCAGGCCGCCGAGGTGTTCGAGGCGGTCGAACAGGCGCGGGTCGAGGCTGTGGGCTCGGCCAGCCTCAAGGGCGTGCGCGCGAACATGGACGCGGCCCTGACCACGCGACTGGAGCGGATGGGCGCGCTGCGGGTCACCGAGTCGGATCGCGCGCCCCTGGCCGAGACGGCGGCTCTGCTGGCGCGCGAACGGCTGACCGGAGAGCGGATCGCGGATGGTCCGGGGGCCCTGCTGGATCTGGTGCGCGACGACCTTGAGCGGCGGGCCGGGCCGGCCTTCGACGCCCTGGCCGAGGCCGCCGGGGACCAGATGGCCTTCGCGGCGGCGCTGAAGACGGTGCTTCGCGCCTTGGACCTCGACCCGGGCGACGCCCAGGGCGACGACGCCTCTGACGACCAGGGCGAGGACCAGCCCGATCCGCAGGAGCCCGACGCCTCCGACGAGGATCAGGACGAGGACGACGGCGCCGACGACGGCGGCCAGTCGATGGACGGCCAGACGCCCGAGAA
>CAXBPJ010000246.1:0-3799 GCA_963977325.1 uncultured Brevundimonas sp.
TTCGCCGGGGATGCGGGTTGAGGGCGCGAAGCTGCGTAAAGAAACCGGCCTTGGCCGATTTCGGCGGCGTTTTTGGTCAGCTCGACGACTGACCAGGCGAACAGGTGGGCGAACGATCGGTCGGCGAAGGGCCAGCGCACCCGCTCGGTCGAACTCCAATCCTCAACTGGCAGAGCTTCGGCGTCGGCGCGCCAGCGGTGGGCGAGGTCGGCGATCCAGCGGGCGGCGTCCGGGCCGGAGCCGGGCCAGGTCACGTCGTCCTTGGTCGGCCGGGCGTCGGAATGGGTGTGGTCGAGGGCCAGGGTCAGCCACAGGCCGAGGTGCCAGCTGGTCCAGCCGATTGAGGGCGGACCCAGGTCGTAGCCTTCGTGCGTCGGCCATTCGCCATGCCAGGCGCCCGAGGCTTCACGGGTCAGATGCAGGCCGACCGGCGCTGGTCGCCACAAGCATTCCTCGGTCGTCAGGTCGGTCAGGTGATGGTCGAGCAGGGCGCGGGCCGTGTCCCACTGCCTCAGCAGGACCTCGCGCGCCGGGGTCACGCCGGCTGAGCCTCCGCCGCGTCTTCCTTCTTGCGGCGCAGCTCGATCAGGCGGACGCACCAGATCGAGACCTCGTAGAGCAGGACCAGGGGCACGGCGAGCATGATCTGGCTGATCGGGTCGGGCGGGGTGACCACCGCCGCCACCGCCACCACGGCGACGATGGCGTAGCGGCGGCCCGCGGCCATGGCCTTGGAGCTGACGATGCCGGCCAGGCCCAGGAGGGTGGTCACCACCGGCAGCTGGAAACACAGGCCGAAGGCGAGGATCAGCGAGGTGACCAGATTCAGATACTCCGAGATCTTGGTCATCAGTTCGACCGAGATGCCGTCGGTGGCGATCTGCTGGCTGAGCGAGAACCACATCACGAAGGGCAGCATCACGAAATAGACCAGCGCCCCTCCCAGGATGAACAGCACCGGGGCCGCGAAGAGGAAGGGCAGGAAGGCGCCCTTTTCGTTGCGATAGAGGCCGGGCGCCACGAAGCGGTAGAGCTGGAAGGCCAGCACCGGGAAAGCCAGGACAATGGCGCCGAAGCCGGCGATCTTCATCTTGGTGAACAGCTGCTCCAGCGGCGCCGTGGCGATCAGCTCGACCGCCGACATGCCGCCTTCTGGGAAGGGGCGCAGGCCTGCCGTCACGGCGATCAGCTCGAACGGGTTGCCGCCGTGCGCGCCCTGGTTCTGAGCCACGGTGTGCAGGGCGGCGGCGGCCTGGAACGGCTTGATCAGGAACACCTGAATCTGAGCCGCGAAGTAGAAGCACAGGATGAAGGCGGCGATGAAGGCGATGACGCAGACGATCAGGCGACTGCGCAGCTCGACCAGATGGTCCATCAGCGGCGCGCGCGACGCCTCGATCTCGGCCTCGTCGCGATCGGTGCGGGTCACGGCTCGACCTTCTTGGAGCGCTTGGCCGGCGCTTTGCGGGGGGACGCGGCGGCCTTCGCGGCGGCCGTGGCCTTGGGTTCAGGCTTGGCGCGAGGGGCGGCCGGGGCGGCGGGCGCCGGGGTCTTCGCCGTCGCCGGTCTGGCGGCGCGCGGGCGAGGCTTGGGCTTCGGGTCGGACGCTTCGTCGGTGTCGGCCGTAGCTGGCGGCGCGATGGGCGTCATCCGGGGCGCCGGATCGGGCGCGGCCAGGGCGGCGGCCTTCGGCGTGGCGGGCGGTGTCGCCGGGGCGTTCAGCCCGTCCTTGATGTCCCTAAACGCAGCGTCGGCGTCGGCGCCCAGACGGTGCACGGGGTTGGCGTGGCGCAGGGCCTCGACCTCCTTGCGCAGCTCATCCAGCTCGGACTGGCGCGCCATCTCGTCGAAACTGGCGCGGAACTCGGCGGCCATACTTCGGGCGCGCGCCATCCACTGGCCGACTCGACGCATCAGGATCGGAAGGTCCTTGGGCCCGACGACCAGCAGGGCCACCAGCCCGATAACGAGGATTTCGAGGCCCCCGATCCCGGGGCCGAGGCCGCCCATGCTTTACGCCCGCTCAGGAACCGCGGCTCAGCGCCGCAGCTCGTCCTTCTCCGCCTCGGTGCGCGGCAGGGAGCTGACGCCGTGGTCTGGGCCGTCCTTCTTGCCGTCGTCCGCGAGGCCGTCCTTGAAGGCGCGGATACCCTTGGCCGCGTCGCCCATCAGGCCCGACAGCTTGCCGCGGCCGCCGAACAGCAGAAGGACGACGAGGGCCAGGATGACCCAGTGCCAGATGCCCATGGCGCCCATGAGGAGAACTCCGTGAATCGGACCGACGCGGCCCGAATGAAACCGTGGGCCCCGATATAGGCCAGCCGAGGGCGCCGCGCCAAGCGACAGGCGGTCACGTTGTCGCGGCGTCTTTCCAATTCAGTCCTTGGCGCGCCTGCGGATGAACACCGTGCCCGCGGAATAGCCGGCCCCGAAGCTGCAGATCAAGCCGGTGTCACCGGGCGCGAAGCCGTCGTGATGCAGATGGAAGGCGATGATCGAGCCGGCCGAGGAGGTGTTGGCGTAGTCATCCAGGATGATGACGTTCTCGCCCGGCTCCGGATCTCGGCCCAGCACGCGACGCGCGATCAGGTCGTTCATGTTGATATTGGCCTGGTGCAGCCACAGGCGCTTGAGGGTCGTAGGGTCGATGTCGAGGTCGCCGGCGTGGTCGACGATCATCTCGGCGACCATGGGCACGACCTCTTTGAAGACCTTGCGGCCCTGCTGAACGAAGAGTTTATCTGTCTGGCCCCCTACCGCTTCGCTACTTGAGGGGAACGCAGCCGCGGCGTCCTGTTCTGTGCGGTTCAGGAATCCGAAGTTGTTGCGGATGTTGTTGGAGAAGACCGTCTTCAGCCGCGCGCCCAGGATGTCCCAGCCGCCGGGGCCGGCGGTGTCGGCGCTCTCGATGATGACGGCGGTCGCCACGTCGCCGAAGATGAAGTGGCTGTCGCGGTCGGTGAAGTTCAGGTGCGCCGAGCAGATCTCGGGATTGACCATCAGCACCGCCTTGACCGAGCCCGAGGCGATGAAGTCGGCGGCGGTCTTGATTCCGAAGGTGGCCGAGGAGCAGGCCACGTTCATGTCGAAGGCGAAGCCCTCGATCCCCAGGGCCTGCTGCACCTCGATGGCCATGGCCGGATAGGCGCGCTGCATGTTGGAGGCGGCGCACAGCACCGCGCCGATCTCCGACACGTCCTTGCCCCAGGCGGCGATGGCCTGGCGCGCCGCCTTGACCGCCATCTCGGCCAGCACCGACAGCTCGTCGTTCGAGCGCGCTTCCAGACGCGGCGCCATGCGGGTGGGGTCGAGCACGCCGGCCTTGTCCATGACGAAGCGCCGCTTGATGCCCGAGGCCTTCTCAATGAACTCGGCCGAGGACGGGGTCAGCAGCTCGCGCTCGCCGGAGGCGATGGCGGCGGCGTTGCGGACGTTCTCGGCCTCGGCCCAGGCGTTATAGGCCTCGACCAGCTCGGCGTTGGAGATCGACTGCTCGGGCGTGAACAGGCCGGTGGCGGCGATGACAGATGCTGGCAAGGTCGGTTCCTGTCGCTCGGGCGCGTCGCGCCTGAGCCTCAATAGGCCGGGGGCGGGGTGCGGTCGAGGCTGGCGCGGACGCCTTTCCACCAGCGCTGAATTTGGCCGCGCGGAGCGACGGGTGACGGCGTCTCGCGGGCGGCAATCAGAGCCTCGACCAGGTCCTCGGCTTCGCAGGGAAAGCCGTTCGGCGCGACATAGACGGGATAGAGGATCAGGGCCGCCGCCACGAGGCTGTCGAGGTCGAGCGTGCGGCCGCGAC
>CAXBPJ010000247.1:0-3768 GCA_963977325.1 uncultured Brevundimonas sp.
CCCGCCGTTCCAGCGGCCGTCCTCGCCGACACTGACGCGCAGCGAACCGGTGGTTTGGACCCCGGCGGGCGGCGCCGTGCGGTTGGTGATCAGGTTGATGACCCCGCCCGAGCCCTCGGGGCTGTAGGCCGCGGAGGGATTGGTCATGACCTCGATGCGGGCGTAGCGGTCGGCCGGAAGCTGGAGCAGCGCCTGGCCCCGCCCCGGGCCACTGAGGATGCCCGAGGGCTGGCCGTCGATCAAAATGGTGACGCCGGGATCGCCGCGCAGGGAGACGTTACCCTCAGTGTCCACCTCGACCGACGGGACGTTCCGCAGGGCGTCAGCGAGACTGCCGCTCGTGGCCTGCAGGTCGTTGGCCAGGCTGTAGCTGATCGAGTCGATCGAGGTGCGAATGCCGTCGCGCTGGCCTGTAACGGTGATGGCCTCGACCTCGGTCGCCTCGTCCTCGTCGTCTACTGCTTCGTCCGCGGCCGCAGGCTCGGCGTCGGAGGGCGGGGGGCGGACCGATCGGGCCTGGGGTTCGGTCGGGGCGGCCTGCGCGGGAGCGATCTGCGCGGAAGCGGATTGAGCCGCCGCTTCCCCCGCGAGCGCGAGGCACGCGACGCCAGTTAGCAGACTCAACTTCAAGGCGCCGGAAAAGGCCGAACCAACCTGGTCGCCAGTCGATATCATCGGTGTTCTCCCGCGCCTCGCCCCACAACCGGGCGACCCACTAGCGTCCTCCGTCGCTAGCTGGCCAAGCGACTGTGGACCAGTTACATGTGAGACAGATTATTACAGCAAAGTCATAAGCTTGCGGCATATCCATCATCATGGCGGGATGGTGGCCGAAGCTCGTCTGTGACGGACGCTTCAACGAACAAATGGCGCTTTGCCACGCGCGCGGATTCCGATAGCGGTGGGAGGGTCATGGACGCCATCTCGCGCCGCTTGCTCGAGCGGCACCCCCAGAGGATCGACCTGAGCCTGGACCGGATGCGCGCCGTGTGCCGGGCGCTGGGCGACCCCCAGGACAGGTTGCCGCCGGTGGTTCACGTCGCCGGCACCAACGGCAAGGGATCGACCGTCGCCTTTTTGCGCGCCATGGCGGAGGCGGCCGGCCTGACCGTTCATGCCTACACCTCGCCTCACCTTGTCCGGTTCAACGAACGCATTCGGTTGGCGGGCACGCTGATTGACGACGCCACACTGGCGGCTGCCCTGGATGCGGTCGAGGCGGCCGAGCGGCGGGCGGGGGTCGGGGCGACGGTGTTCGAGGCGACCACCGCCGCCGCCTTCCTGGCCATGGCTGAAATTCCGGCGGACCTCGCTCTGATCGAGGTGGGACTGGGCGGCTCGCTGGACGCCACCAATGTGATCGGGCGGCCGCTTCTCAGCGTCATCACCCCGGTCGATCTGGATCATGCCGAATTCCTGGGGCCACATCTGGAGGGCGTAGCGGCCGAAAAGGCCGGTATTCTCAAGCCGGGCGCTCCGGCGGTGGTCGCGCGCCAGGCCGAAGTGGCCATGGCGGTGATCGCCAGACGCGGCGAGCAGCTGCACGTGCCCATGCGGACCATGGGTGAGCATTTCGACGCCTGGGGCGAGCGGGGCGGCCTGGTGTTTCAGGACGACGCCTGTTTCCTGGATCTGCCTGCGCCGTCCCTGGTCGGTCCACACCAGATCGACAACGCCGGCCTGGCGGTGGCGGCGGCGCTGGAGCTGGACCTGCCGGGCGAGGCCATCGCCGACGGCCTTACCGAGGCCCACTGGCCGGCCCGGATGCAGAGGCTGACCGGCGGACCACTGTCGGAGGCGGCGGCGCGCCACGACGCCGAGGTCTGGCTGGACGGCGGTCACAATCCGCACGCCGCCCGCGCCCTGGTCGAGACGATCGCCGAGCGACAGGGAAAGTCGCCGCGCCCCCTAGCCCTCATCGTCGGCCTGCTGACGTCAAAGGACGCAGCGGGATTCCTGGACCCACTGGCCGATCTCAACACGCGGGTTCTGACGGTGGGGTTCGAATCCGGCGCCGCCTGGGACCCGCGCGATCTGGCCGATCAGGCGCGGGCGTCAGGGCTGGACGCCGACGCCAGCCCCGGCGTCGAGGCCGCGATGGAGCAGGCGCTGGCTGAGGGCGCGCGCCGCATCGTCATCTGTGGGTCACTGTACCTGGCCGGCGAGGTGCTGGCGCTGTCGCCGGACACCTGGCCGGTATGAGTGTGAGCGTCTAGGCGGCTTCCCCCTTCGACACGCCGGCCTCCGCCAGCCATTCGACGATCTTGCCCTTGGGCATGGCGCCGACCTTCATGGAGGCCATCTGGCCGTCCTTGAACAGCATCAGGGTCGGGATGCCTTTCACGCCCAGGCGCGAGGGAGTCATGGGGCTGTCGTCGATGTTCAGCTTAGCGATGGTGACCTGCTCGCCCAGTTCGTCGGCGATCTGCTCCAGGGCCGGGCCGATCTGCTTACAGGGCCCGCACCACTCGGCCCAGAAGTCGACCAGCACGGGGCGGTCGGCCTTGAGCACGTCGGTGTCGAAGCTGTCGTCGGTGATCTTCACGGTGGCCATGCGGCAAGTTCCCTGTCGGCGCCGAAGGGGCGCGATTTCAGCGTCCAGATGTGGGGCGATTCCGGACGGATTCAACGGGCGGCGGCGAGCGCGTCGTCCATCATCGCCGCCGGGACTTCCATCAGCTTCGGCCCGTCGGTCCAGACTAGAGCACCCTCGACCGGCCGATCGTCGTACAGTCGGGCCAGCACGGAGCGGTAGGCCGCCAACTGCAGCACATAGGCCGGGGCGGCGTCCTCGATGCGGTCGGGGGCGGGCCGGTTGGTCTTGAAATCGACCACCAGGACGCGCTCGGGCGTCACCACCAGCCGGTCGATGCGGCCGGAGATCGAGACCCCGGTAGGCAGGGTCTCGGCCGCGCCGGCCAGAGCGACCTCGGCGCGGGAGCCGGGGCCGAAGACGGCGGCGAACTGCGGGTCGTTCAGCACCGCCAGGGCGGCGGCGATCATCTCGGCGCGGGCGTCGTCGCCGAGGCCGGGCTCCCGCGCCAGCAGACGTTCGGCCAGGGCCGGGCGGGCTTCGAGCGCGATCTCCGGCAAGGTCTGGAGCAGGCGGTGGATTAGGTCGCCCCGGCGGTAGCGGTCCAGCCGCCCGTCCGCCCCGCGCGCCAGTGGCGAAGGGGCGGCCATGCCCTCCGCACCCAATAAGCGCGAGGGCGACAGGTGGCGAGCGCCGGCCTCCCTCGGCGGCGGCTGCGTCAGCCAGGCGGGCGGGGAGGCGGCATCCGTCGTCGGTTCGACGGCGCGGCCCAGCACCGGCGGGCGCTGCCCGTATTCGAGGATGACCCCGACCTCGGTCTCGACCGCGCGGCCATCCAGCCCCGACATCGCCTCCTCCAGCGGGCCGCGCCAGGCGACGCCGGTGTCGGTGCGGTTGGCCGCCAGCCGGCCGCCGACGATCAGCCGATCACGGGCGCGGGTCAGGCCGACATAGAGCAGGCGGAGTGATTCCTCCTCCGAGCGGCGCTTTCTCGCCTCACGGGCCTCGGACGAGGCGGCGCAGTCGCGGCTCTGGGAGGCGCACCACAGGAAGCCGCCCTTTGAAGTGGTCAGCAGGGCGTCGCCCCGCGGTTCCTGGAACAGGGTGTCGGGCAGGATGACGATCGGCGCCTCCAGCCCCTTGGAGGCGTGGGCGGTCATGACCCGGACCTCGCCGCGCGGCTGGTCCATCTCGCGTTTGACCGTCTGGTCGAGTTCGGCCAGGGCCGCCGTGAA
>CAXBPJ010000248.1:0-3757 GCA_963977325.1 uncultured Brevundimonas sp.
GGAGGTTCCTGGGGCCTCGCGTCGATAGTCCGCCGCCTTGCGCCATCCGCACTCCCTCGCGGCGTGAACCGCCGCCTGCCGGACCCTTATACCGTCTCCAGCCCGTACGCCGAATGTAGGGCGCGCACGGCCAGTTCGGCATAGGCGGCGTCGATAAGAACGCTGATCTTGATTTCGGAAGTGGAAATCGCCTGGAACTTCACGCCCTTGTCGGCCAGGGCGCGGAACATGGTCTGGGCCACGCCGGCGTGGCTGCGCATGCCGACGCCGACCACCGAAACCTTGGCCACGTCCTCGTCCACGCGGATTTCGGAAAAGCCGATTTCCGCCTGACCCGCGCGCATCAGCTCGGCGGCCCTCTGGGCGTCCCGGCGGCCGGTGGTGAAGGTCAGATTGACCGTGCCCTCGGTGCGAGACTGGGACTGGACGATCATGTCCACATTGACGTTCGCCTCGGCTAGCCGGGTGAAGACGTCCGCCGGACCATCCACCCGGTCGGCGAGACCCAGCAGGGTAATGCGGGCCTCGTCGCGGCTCATGGCCACGCCGGATACGATGCGTTTCTCCACGATCTCCTCCTCCGCGCAGATCAGGGTGCCGGCGCCGACCGGCAGGTTGCCGGCCTCGTCGGGTTCAATGAAGCTGGACAGCACCCGGACAGGCACCTGTTTGGCCATGGCCAGTTCGACCGATCGCGTCTGCAGCACCTTGGCCCCCAGCGACGCCATTTCCAGCATTTCTTCGTACGAAATGCGGTCGAGCCGCCGGGCCTTCTGCTCGATCCGGGGGTCGGTCGTATAGACGCCGTCCACGTCGGTGTAGATGTCGCAGCGACAGCCCAACGCCGCCGCCACCGCCACAGCCGAGGTGTCCGAACCGCCCCGTCCCAGGGTGGTCAGGCGGCCGTCGCGGGTCACCCCCTGAAAGCCCGGCACCACGCCGATCTCGCCCGCATCGATCGCGGCGCCCAGCCTGTCGCCGGGCACATCCTCGATCCGCGCGCGGCCATGCGCGTCGTCGGTCAGGATCGGAATCTGCCAGCCCAGCCACGACCGCGCCTTCAGTCCCAGATTTCTCAATGTCAGGGCCAGCAGCCCCGCCGTCACCTGCTCGCCCGAGGCGACCACGGTGTCGTATTCGTCGTCGCTCGGGTCGACGCCCGGCCCCGGCCGTCCTGCGCCGTCGGTCCAGGCGACCAGCTCGTTGGTCTTGCCGGCCATGGCCGAGACGACCACCGCCACCGACGTGCCCGAGCGCGCCTCGGCCGCGACGATCCGCGCCGCGCGCCGGATGCGCTCCAGATCGGCCATGGAGGTGCCGCCGAACTTCAACACCAGTCGCGTCATGGTGACGGCGCGTCTCCCCGGGGCTCACCGCATCTTGCGTGGGAGGCCCGGCGGGTTCATCCCGGGGCCATGGTCGCTTCTACCCACCCGTCCGGCTCCGGCAAAGCCCAAAGCCCCGATGTTGGAACCGCCCAGGGCGCCTCCATCGATCCGGCCGATGTGGCGCGGTTCTCGGCCCAGGCGGCGGAGTGGTGGGACGCGAAGGGGCCCTTCGCCCCCCTTCACAAGTTCAATCCGGCGCGGCTGGGCTTCATCCGCGACAGGGCGGCCGAGCATTTCGATCGCGATCCCAGGGCGCGGGCGCCGTTTCAGGACCTGCGGCTGATAGACATCGGCTGCGGCGGCGGCCTGATCGCCGAACCGATGCGGCGGATGGGCTTCGACGTCACCGCCGTCGACGCCTCGTCCGAGAACATCGGCACGGCCCGCGCCCACGCCGATCAGATGGGCCTCGACATCGCCTCCCGCGCCGCCACCGCCGAACAGATGGAAGCCGAGGGCGGCGGGCCGTTCGACGTCGTCCTGGCGCTGGAGATCGTCGAGCATGTCGCCGACCCCGAGGCCTTCCTGCGCACCTGCGCCCGGCTGATCGCGCCCGGCGGGATGATGGTGGTGGCGACCCTGAACCGGACCCTGAAGTCCCTGGCCCTGGGCAAGGTCGCGGCCGAGTATGTCTTGCGCTGGGTGCCGGCCGGCACTCATGACTGGCGCCAGTTCCTGAAGCCCGACGAGATCAGGATGATGCTGTCGGCGGAGCCGGTGGCCGTGTCCGGCCCATACGGCCTGGTCTATTCGCCGCTGACCGACCGCTGGAGCGAGGGCGACAGCGACATCAACTACATGATGCTGGCGACGCGGACCTAAAGCCGCCGCACCATGTAGCGGGCGTCCGGACCATAGCTGGCCAGCTTTTCGACCATGCCCGGCGGATCGGCGACCTTGAAACCCTGGCGCGCCCAGAAGGGCGCCGCGCCATTGACCGCGACCAGCGTCACGGCGTGCCAGCCACCCTCGCGGGCCAGGGTGATGACCGCCTCGGTCGCCGATCGCGCGTGACCGCCGCCTCGCGCGCCCCGGCTCAAGGCCAGATCATGAAGGTACAAGACCGCCGCATCGTTGGGGATCGCCCCGATCAGGGTGTTCAGCGGCAGCGCCGCGTCCGCCCGCCACGGATAGGCGAAGACATACCCGTGCACCCGCCCGAACCCGTTGGCCAGCACCCGACATCCTTCCGGAAACAGGGACAGCCTCTCCGCGAAGCAGGCTCGATCCGCGAAATGATCGGGAAAGGCCTCGGCGGCGACAGCGACAACGCCATGCAGGTCGGCAGTCTCCATCGCCCGCCAGGTCAGCGCGGCTGAAGGTTCGCCGTTCGTCACCGTAGCTCCATTGGTTAAGCTTGTCGGGCAGGGTCGCGGAACAGGCGCGAAACGAATCAGGACCGAATCACTGACACCGCTCGATTCGGGATTTGTTCTCCACAAGATATTGTATCTTAACGCCGATTAACCGCTAGGACTATTTTGCCGCGTGGCCGTGCCCTGTGCGTCTTCGCCGCGCGCGCCTATATGTCGGGCGCAATGACCGAGCCTGCCGCGCCGCCCGAACATCCCCGCCTGTCCACGCTCTCGACCGGGCTGCGCTGCCGCTGTCCGCGCTGCGGCGAGGGGCCTTTGCTGCGCGGCTTCCTGACCCTTCGCGACCGCTGCCCCGCGTGCGATCTGGACTACGGTTTCGCCGATCCGGCCGACGGGCCGGCTTTCTTCGTCATGTCGGGGATCGGCATTCTGGTGATGATGATCTTCCTGATGATCGAGATCGCCTGGCGACCGTCCATCCTCTTCCACATGCTGGTCACTCTGCCCGTGCTGATCGCCGGCTGCCTGGCGACGCTCAGGCCCGTGAAGGGATGGATGGTGTCGGAGCAGTATGTCCATCGCGCCGAGGAGGCGCGCTGGGCCTCGATCGGCAAGCACGGCGAGGGTCGCCGCTGGCGCTGAGCATAACGCATCGACCGCGCCCATCGGTCGCGTTTCGTCCGCCCGCGCATGAACTATTTTTAAGGATCACGCGCCGCCGGGGGGCATAAGGTGCGCCACTTCCGCTTCCAGAGCGCATGAAGCGCCCACGAGGAACCAGTTATGATGAAACGCCTACTCGTCGGCGCCGCCTTCGGCGCCCTGATCCTGCCTTCGGCGGCCCTGGCCCATGACCTCGACGGCGCCGACTGCCTCGACGCCGCCTGCGACACCGTCGCCCTGTTCGACGCCCCCGTGCTGGGCGCCACCGGCTATGAGGGCATTGAGTCGCCCAAGTACGGTGATTGGGGCGTGGACCTGGACGGTCGCGACACCACGGTCCGGCCGGGCGAGGACTTCTTCCAGTACGCCAACGGCGCCTATGTCGACGCG
>CAXBPJ010000249.1:0-3745 GCA_963977325.1 uncultured Brevundimonas sp.
GGGCGCTGGATGGCTATGTGCCCTCGCGCCCCCGCCGCGGCGTGTTCTTCACCCACGCCCTGTCGCGTCACTGGCCGGAGGGAGCGCGCCTGCAGCGCGAAGCCTCGGGCGTCGTCGCCACCTCGGTGGACGGCGCCGAGCCCTTCACCCTGCTTTGGTTCCGGGCCGAGCGTCGCGAGACGGTGCGCTGGGCCGGCGACCCGCATGAGGGGGTCAAGGACGCCCGCGAGGGGCCGCTGACGCCCCGCGCCTCATTCGACGCCTGGGCCGAGACGGTCGAGGGCCAGGCCCGCCGATGGACCACCGCCGAAGTCGAGTCCGCCGGTCGTCTGGGCCGCGCCCTGACCGAGGTCGCATCAACGCGTCGCCAGAGCCAGCTCAACCAGGCCCTGACCCAGGCGCTCGGCGAAAAGGATCGGCTGCTGGCCCAGCAGGACTTCCTGATGAAGGAGGTCAATCATCGGGTGCAGAACAGCCTGTCGCTGGTTTCCAGCTTCCTGGCGCTGCAGGCGCGCGAAGAGGATCACGAAGCGGTCACCGGCGCACTGAAGGAAGCGCGGCGTCGGATCGGCGCGGTGTCGATGGTGCACCGCCGCCTGCACCAAGCCGACCAGATCGAGACCATCGATCTCAGCCGCTATATCGACGAACTGGTCGCCGAGGTGGTGTCCTCGTCCGGCCTGGAATGGTCTGAAGCCATCTCGCTTGACCTGGCGCCCGCCGCAGTCGAGGCGGACCGGGCCGTGACCCTGGGCCTGATCGTCACCGAACTGCTGATCAACGCGCAGAAATACGCCTATGGCGGCCAACCCGGACCGATCGCCGTCCGCCTGGTCGAGGACCGGGGCTCGCTTTTGCTGTCGGTATCTGATCAGGGCGATGGCGACAGCGGCGGCAAGGCCAAGGGCACCGGGTTCGGATCGCGCCTCCTGGCGAGCCTGACCGATCAGCTTGGCGGCTCGCTGGAGCGCCAGAACCTGAAGCCCGGTCTCACCGTCGCCGTCCGCCTTCCGCTAGCCGAGGGCGATCGGCCCCGGCCGGTCTGATCCTCAGCGCATGGCCGGCGCCAACCTCCTGTCCGGCGGCAATCCGCAGATCGCCAAGGGTTACGGCGAGGCCCCGGTTCAGGCCTATATCGAGGCGACGCCGGGCTGGAAGCAGGCGGTGGTGCGGCGGCTGGACCAACTGGTGACCGAGGCGGTCCCCGATGTGGCCAAGGCGGTGAAGTGGAATTCGCCCCTATATGGCCTGGGCGATGGGACTTGGTTTCTCAGCCTTCACGGCTTCGCCCGCTATGTGAAGGTGGCGTTCTTCAACGGCGCCGAACTGGACCCGCCGCCTCCGGTCGCGTCGAAACAGGCGCGGGTGCGGTATCTGCACATCCGCGAGGACGGGGCCATCGACGAGGCCCAGTTGACCCACTGGATCCGTCAGGCCGCCCGCCTTCCCGGGGAAAAGATGTGAGCGACGCCCCCACGCCCTCGCAAGAGATCGACGCCAGGATCGCGGCCCTCGGCGACTGGCGTGGCGAGGCCCTGGCCCGGTTGCGCGCCCTGATCCTCGCCGCCGACCCGGCCATCGTCGAGACGGTCAAGTGGAGGAAGCCCACCAACCCCGCCGGTGTGCCGGTGTGGGAGAAGGACGGCATCCTGTGCACCGGCGAAACCTATCGCGACAAGGTTAAGCTGACCTTTCCCCGGGGCTCGGCCCTGGCCGATCCGACCGGCCTGCTCAACGCCGGGGCCGGGGTGCGCCGCGCCATCGACATCCGCGAGGGCGACCAGATCGACGAGGCGGCGTTCACGGACCTGATCCGGCAGGCGATCAAGGCGAACGCCAAGGCTTGATCCACAGTCAGCCGCGCCAGCGCCCGAACGGCACGACCCGGTTCGCGGCGTCATGTCCGATGTCGGCGGCGCCCAGGAACGGGATGCCGGCGCGCTCGCACCAATAGCGGGCGATCTCCTCCGGCGTCTGGTCGAAGGCGGGATCGTTCTCCGGCACGTCGCTGCACCGGCCCAGGCGGATGCCGGCGACCCGGCGGATCGACGGCTGGGAGGTGATGTGGAAAAACAGGCGGTCGATCCGGTAGAGCGCCTCCGACACCTCCTCCAGCATCAGCACATGGCCGGTCAGGTCGGGCTCCAGCGACGTGCCGAGCAGGGCCGACAGGATGGTCAGGTTGAAGGCGGCGGTCGGCCGACCGCCCATGGTCACGGTGGGCTCCAGCGCCGCCTTGTCGCGCCGGGTCAGCCAGTCCAGCGCGCGATCAAAAGCGGCCGGATCGTCGCGGGTGACGTCGCCGGTCATGGGGCCGTGCGCCACCTCGGGAAAGCCCAGGCGATAGAGGGCGGCCAAAAGGCTGCCCGCATCCGAATAGCCGAGATAGGCCTTCTTCCGCGCCGCCGGCTCCAGCCCCGCCACCACCGCTTCGGCGATGCGGCACGAGCCGTAACCGCCGCGCGCGAACCACAGGGCGTCATAGCGGGGATCGTTGGCGATCTGGAGAAAGGCGTCGGCGCGGGCCTGATCCTCGCCGGCGAAATGGCCCCATTTGCCGAAGGCTCCCGGGTGAATTTCCAGCTGCACCGAGCCATCGGGCAACAGCTCGGCGACCCGCGCCTTGGCCTTCCTCGCCGTCTCGATGTCGTAGCGCGAGGAGGCGGCGACCACGCCGATCTTCATCGTCCGATCCTCATTGGCGCCGCAGGCTCCGGGTTGCTAGTCAGGCGATCCCCTGACCCCCGCCAAGCCTAGCCCGGTTTCCGCCCCATGCATCAAGCCCCGTCCGACGGCCAGGACTATTTCTTCTGCGGCCTGGGCGGCTCGGGCATGCTGCCGCTGGCGCTGATCCTCAAGGCGCAGGGCGCGCGCATCGCCGGATCGGACCGGGCCCACGACCAGGGCCGCACACCCGAAAAGTTCGCCTGGCTGGCGGCGGAAGGCTTCGCCCTGTCGCCCCAGGATGGCTCGGGGCCGCGCGCCGGCCAGACGGTGGTGGCGTCGGGCGCCGTGGAGATCAGCGTCCCCGACATCGCTACGGCGCATCGGCTGGGCCTGGAGGTCATGACCCGGCCGCAGATGCTGGCCCGGCTGTTCAACGCGGCGGAGACCCGCGTCGGGGTGGCGGGGACCAGCGGCAAATCGACCGTCACCGGCATGATCGCCTGGATGCTGGATCAGGCCGGGCGCGATCCGACGGTCGTCAACGGCGCGGTGATGGTCAACTACGTCGGCGACGGCCGCCCCTTCGCCAGTGCCCGCGTCGGCGATCCCGCCCTGATGGTGGCCGAGGTCGACGAAAGCGACGGCTCCATCGTGGGGTATGACCCAACGGTAGCCGTGGTCGGCAACATCTCGCTGGATCACAAGTCGATTGAGGAGCTGCGTGCCCTGTTCGGCGGCTTCGTCGAGCGCTCGCGGACGGCGGTGCTGAACCTCGACAACGCCGAGACCGGCGCTCTGGCGGAGGGGCTGGAGCGGGCCCGCAAGGTGACCTTCGCGATCGAGGATGAGGCGGCCGACCTGCGCGCCGTCGACCTGGCTCCGCGCGGCGACGGCGTCGACTTCGTGCTGCGCGATCGCGGGGCCATGATGGATCGGCCGGTGCGGCTGGCCGTGCCGGGAGCGCACAATGTTCAAAACGCCCTGGCGGCGCTGGGGGCGGTCCGGGCGCTGGGATTGCCGCTGGAGCCGGCGATCGAGGCGCTGGCGTCCTTCGCGGGAATCCGGCGGCGGCTGGAGC
>CAXBPJ010000250.1:0-3742 GCA_963977325.1 uncultured Brevundimonas sp.
ACCGCCGCCGACGGGGTGGTCTCCTCCCCCCATGCCCCGACCATGGGGTGATCCGGTCCCATGCCGCCCTCGGTCCTCAGCGCGGCGAAGGCGGAATGCATCTCGCACACCGCCGCCCGCGCCATCCACCGCGCATGGCTGTCGGACGGCCAAAGCCCGACGCGCGGATAGCGCTCCGCGGCCCACAGCGAGATGGCCAGCGAGTCCCAAATCGTCTCACCTTCGACCTCCAGAACCGGCACCTTGCCCGAGCCGGTGTGCCGCGCGATTCCCTCGGCCGTGTCGGGCCGGTTCAGCGGCACGATCACCTCCTCGAACTCCGCGCCGCAACGCTTCAAAACCAGCCATGGGCGCAGGGACCAGGTGGAATAGGCCTTGTCGCCGAGGATCAGTCGCATGGTCGCCTCCGATGAATCGCCGCCCTGCGACATAGCACGCGCGGTCTTTACCCGCGCCCGTCTCCGTCGCAGGGTTCGCGCCGCCGATCGACCCGAGGGAATCCCGCATGCGCTCCGTCTCGCACTTCGCTTTGCTCACCGCCGCCGCCCTGCTGCTGCCGGCCACCGCCCTGGCCCAGCAGCCGATGGCCGCGCCGCCGGCTGAAGTCGCCGTCATTCCCGGGCTGGTCGATCAGGTCTCCGCCGACCGCATCGAGGCGGATATCCGCACCCTGGTCGGCTTCGGCACCCGTCACTCGCTGTCCGAGACCGAGAGCGACACCCGCGGCATCGGGGCCGCGCGGCGCTGGGTCCATGCCGAGTTCGAGCGCATCTCGGCGGCCTGCGGCGGCTGCCTGGAGGTGATGTACATCGGCGGCGAATACACCGGCGAGCGCGTGCCCGAGCCGACCGAGATCATCAGCGTGGTCGCCATCCAGCGCGGAACCGCCGACCCTAACCGCCATGTCCTGATCGGCGGCCACCTCGACAGCCGCGTCACCGACGTTATGAACTTCACCGACGACGCGCCGGGCGCCAACGACGACGCCTCGGGCGTGGCCGGGACGATCGAAGCCGCGCGGGTGCTCAGCGGGCATCGCTTCCCGGGCTCCATCGTCTATGTCGCCTTCTCGGGCGAGGAGCAGGGCCTGGTCGGCGCCCGGTTCGTGGCCGAGCACGCCCGCGACAACGACTGGCGCCTGATCGGCGTGCTCAACAACGACATGATCGGCAACACGCGCGGCATCACCGGCGCCATCGACAACGGCACGGCCCGCATCTTCTCCGAGGGGCCCCGCGTCACCGAGACCGAGACGGAAGCCCGCCAGCGCCGTTTCACCGGCGGCGAGATCGACAGCCCGTCGCGCAATCTCGCCCGCTATATCGACGGCGTCGCCGACCGCTATATCGCCAACCTCGACACGATGCTGGTCTATCGCCTGGACCGGTTCGGCCGGGGCGGCGACCATCGCTCCTTCAACGACCTGGGCTTTCCGGCCGTCCGCGTCATGGAGACGCTCGAGAACTACGACCGCCAGCATCAGGATTTGCGGACCGAAAACGGCGTGGCCTATGGCGACGTCATCGAAGGCGTCGATTTCGGTTACGCGGCAAAGCTGACCTCGCTGAACGTCGCGGCGCTGGCGGCCCTGTCCCTGGCCCCGCCCCCGCCCGCCGATGTGACCATCGAAGGCGCCGTCAGCGCCGACACCATCCTGAAGTGGACCCTGCCGTCCGCCCAGCAGGCCCCCAATCTGGCCGGTTACCGCATCTACTGGCGCGAGACGACCGCCCCGCAGTGGACCCACAGCCGCTGGGTCGGCCGGGTGGCCGAGCACACTCTGGAGAACACCATCATCGACAACTACGCCTTCGGAGTCGCGGCGGTGTCGGCCGACGGCGCCGAAAGCCCCGTGGTGTTCCCCGGCGCGGCCGGATCGTTCGGCGGCTACTGAGCCGTCCGCCCCTCCGCCCAGGCTTCCTGAGGCGTGCGGTGGAAGCGGCGGCGAAAGCGCGCGCGGAAGTCCGGGCTCTTGGGCGGAAAGGCCCAGTGACGCATAGCCGCATCGGCGCTGGCGAACCGCCCGGCGCGCAGATCGGCCTCCAGCGCCTCCATGCGTCGGTCCTGCAGATAGGGCCGCGGCTCCAGCCCCAGCGCCGTGAAGGCCGCGATCACCGCCTCCAGCGGCCGCGCGATCCGATAGGCCGCCTCGGCGAAATCCATGCGGCGCGGACAGGCGGCCAGCATTTCGGCCACGCAGGCCTCGACCAGGGCGCGCGCCTCGGCCTGCCAGTCCTCGTCCCGCCCGCTCAGCCCGACCGCCGTCATGTCACCGGATTAGCGCGCTCTTCGGACGGAGCGATGACGGCCTGATGACGGATTGATTTCAGCGCCGCCGGCTTGACAGCGGCCGGACCCTGTTTCACTGTGCCATCATGTTGAAACACGCGGACAAGGCTCGCCCGGCGGATGCCGGAGCGGACGGCCTCTATCGGGCCCTTCTCGCGCTCGAGACGCCTGAGGAGGTCGAGGCCTTCCTCAAGGATCTCTGCACCCCAGCGGAAATCCGGGCCTTCGCCGAGCGGTGGGAGGTGGCGCGCCTGCTGGACGCGGGGGGCAAGTCCTATCGCGAGATCGCGGCCGAGGCCCAGGCCAGCCCGACCACCGTGGTCCGCGTCGCCCGCTTCCTGAAGGAGATGCCGCATCAGGGCTATCGCCTGGTGCTGGACCGTCTCAAGGCCTGATCCCTCCTCCCTGAAAGCCTGATCCCATGAGCACCGTGAAGGGGCGGCTCCGCATCGCCGTCCAGAAATCCGGCCGTCTGTCCGAACGCAGCCTCGACCTGGTTCGCGACGCGGGCCTGCGCGTCGTCAAGGGGACAAACGACCTGCTCTACCGGGTCGAGAACTATCCCATCGACCTCTTGCGGGTGCGCGACGACGACATCCCGACCTTCGTCGCCGACGGGGTCTGCGACCTCGGCGTGGTCGGCGAGAACGTGCTGGAAGAGGGTCGCAATGGCGGACCGGCCGCGGAGGTGGTGATGCCGCTGGGTTTCGGCCGCTGCACCTTGAAGATCGCCGTGCCGCCCACGCTCGACTACGCCGGACCACCCTCGCTCCAGGGGCGTCGCGTCGCCACCAGCTATCCGCGCGTGCTGAAGCGCTGGCTGGCCGATCAGGGCGTCAGCGCCGACATCGTCACCATGCGCGGAGCCGTCGAGGTCGCGCCACGCCTGAAGCTCGCCCACGCCATCTGCGACCTGGTCTCGACCGGGGCGACGCTGGAGGCCAACGGGCTCCAAGCGCGCGAGACGGTGCTGGACAGTCAGGCCGTGCTGATCCGCTCGCCCGTCGCGCCGGATCCGGAACTGGCGGACCTGCTGGACAGCATCATCGAGCGCATGGCCGGGGTGGTCGCCTCCCAGGGGGCCAAATACGTCATGCTGAACGCCCCGCGCGCGGCGCTCGATCAGATCACCGCCATTCTGCCGGGCGCGGGTTCACCCACGGTCATGCCGCTGTCGGGCCGCGACGACGCCGTCGCCGTGCACGCCGTCTGCCAGGAGGCGGTGTTCTGGGAGACGCTGGAGAAGCTCAAGGCCGTCGGCGCCTCCGCCATCCTGGTCCTGCCGATCGAGAAGATGATGTGATGCGGCAGCTGGATTGGTCATCGCTGGATGGACAGGGGCGTCTCGACGCCTTGGCTCGCCCCGCCCGCCGCGCCGACGGCGAGGTCGCCGAGATCGTCTCCACCCTCTTCGCCGACGTCGACCAGCGCGGCGGTGCGGCCGTCGCCGACT
>CAXBPJ010000251.1:0-3724 GCA_963977325.1 uncultured Brevundimonas sp.
CGGGCGACGACCTCTACGACCAGGCGGTCGCCGTGGTCACCCGCGACCGCAAGGCCTCGACCAGCTATGTCCAGCGCCGCCTGCAGATCGGCTACAACCGCGCCGCCACCCTGATCGAGCGCATGGAGCAGGAGGGCGTGGTCAGCCCCGCCAACCACGCCGGCAAGCGGGATGTGCTGGCGGCTCCTCCTCCTTGAGTGTCGCTATCGCTCGCGACGCGGTCGCTCGCTGTTCGAGCGAGGGCTTGCGGCCCGGCTTATGACGCCTGAGGACCGGTTTGCGTTAACGCTGATCCCGTGGGCCTCAGCCTTTGCTGATCTTGTCATCCCGGACGCCGCGCAGCGGCGAGCCGGGACCAGCGTGGCGCGCGGCAGGCCTCGTCCCGGATAGTCGCTGGCGCGACTTCCGGGATGACAAGCCAAATGGCGCCAAGCCCCGGCATGCATACGAGGGATCGGCTGTTCCTCGATCGACCTATTCCACGCCCCGGTCCAGCGCGCGGAACACCTGAACGGCTAGGTCGGTGGCGGCGGTGAAGACCTCGGGACGGACGCGGTCGAAGTCGTCGGTGGGCTTATGATAGTCCGGGTGGAAGTCGACGCCGAGGTAGATGAAGGGCACGCCCGCGCGGAAGAACGGGCCGTGATCGGAGGCCTCGACCCAGTTGTCGGCGCCCGTATCCTCGGGGCGGTCCTTGCCGAACCTCAGGCTGATGCCGTTCATGGGCGCGATCGGTTCCAGCAGGGGCCGGAAGGTCGGGTACTGATAGGTCCCTGTGACCCACAGATGGTTGTCGGTCTCGGCCCGCGCCGTCATGTCGAGATTGAGGTTCAGCGCGATGCTGCTGAGGGGCACGACGGGGTTCTCGACGAAGCGGCGGGCGCCCAAGAGACCGGATTCCTCGGCGTCGAAGAAGACGATCAGCACGCTGTGCTCCGGCGGCCGGGCCTGCAGCTGTCGAACCAGCACGCTGGAGACGACCGAGGCGTTGTCGTCGGCGCCGTTGTGGATCTGGTCATTGTGGACGCCCAGGTGGTCGTAGTGAGCGCTGACGACGATATAGCGGTCCGGGTGGGTGGTCCCGGGAATCACGCCCAGGATGTTGGCGCCGGAGACCTGTCGCGTCCCGCTCTGGCGGCGCACTTCGCCCGAGATGGGCTGGAGCCGGCCGGACGGCGGGGCGGCGACGCCCAGGGCCTCCAACCGCTCAATCAGATAGGCCCGGGCCTTGAGCCCGCCCTCGGTGTCCGGCGCACGGCCCTGCATGTCGTCGGCCGAAAGGATGCGCAAGTCCTCGATCAGGCGTGACGGGCCGACATCGGGCGCGGAGGCCGGGGCGGTGGCGCAGCCGGCGACGAGGGCAAGGGCGGCGGTGAGGGCGAGGATCGGACGCATTTCGGCTCCAGATGAGGACGCCGCCACCTTAGCCTTTCGCGCGGCTATGGCCACGGGGGTCCGGCCGTGTATTCAGGCCGCATGACCCTGATCGACGCTGCCCCACCGGGCATCCTGCCGTGCCAGTCCATCGAAGCCCTGATCGCCGCCGGCGCGGTGACCTCGGCCACGCCGTTCGACGCGGACCAGGTCCAGCCGGCCAGTCTGGATCTGCGGTTGGGCGGTCACGCCTGGCGGGTGCGGGCCTCGTTCCTGCCGGGCCGGCGCCGCGTCGAGGAGCGGATCGCCGATGTCGCCATGCACCGGCTGGATCTGACCGGCGGTGCGGTGCTGGAGAAGGGCTGCGTCTATATCGTCGAGCTGCAGGAGCGGCTGAAACTGCCACCCGGCCTGATCGCGCGCGCCAATCCCAAGAGCTCGACTGGGCGGGTCGATGTGTTCGTGCGCCTCTTGACCGATCGCGGCGACGCCTTCGACGATGTGGCCGAGGGCTACGAGGGGCCGCTGTATCTGGAGGTGGCGCCCCAGACCTTTTCCATCCTGGTCAGGCCGGGCACTCGGCTGAACCAGCTGCGACTCAAGGCGGGCGATCCGCCGCGTCTGGAGACCCGCAGCGTGGGCGTCGAGCTGGGCGAAGGGATCGTGGGCTTTCGCGGACGGCGCCACGCGGGCGTGATCGATCTGGACAGGATCGACGGCCACGACCCGCGCGCCTATTGGGAGCCGCTGGAGGCCCGGGGCGGCGAGCTGCTGCTGGATCCGGGCGAGTTCTACATCCTGGCGTCGTCCGACGCAGTGGAGATTCCGGTGCTGCAGGCGGCCGAGATGACGCCGATCGACCCGTCGGTGGGCGAGTTCCGGGTGCACTACGCCGGTTTCTTCGACCCCGGCTTCGGCACCGACGAGGCGCATGGCGCGGGCTCGCGCGGGGTGCTGGAGGTCAGGACCCACGATACGCCGTTCTTGCTGGAGCACGGACAGACGGTGGCGCGCCTAGTCTATGAGCCCCTGACCGAGCGGCCGACGCGCCTGTATGGCGAGGGCGGCAGTCACTATCAGAGCCAGGGCCTGAAGCTATCGAAACATTTCAGGGGCTGGGGGTAGTCGCTCCGTATTTCTCCCTCCCCTCATGGGGAGGGACAGCCGATGCGTCAGCATCGGCAGGGTGGAGTCCGAAAGGACAGCGCTACCCATACGCACTCCACCCGACCCCTCCGGGGCCACCCTCCCCATGAAGGGGAGGGAGAAGGCTCTGCGCTAGCGGTCTGGTCCCATCCGTTCCGCCAGGGCCTGCTCTTCCTCCGGCGTGAGGGGCTGGACCGGCTCGCGGCGGCGGCGGGACCAGGCGAGGAAGACGGCGAGACCGCCGAGGCCCAGGACGAAAGGCGCGCCCCAGAGCAGGGCGGTCAGGGCGTTGAAGGGCGGACGGAACAGGATGAAGTCGCCGTAGCGTTCGACCAGTTCGCGCTCGATCTCTTGGTCTGTGGCGCCCGCCTCGACCCGCTCGCGGACCAGACGGCGCAGGTCGCCGGCGATGCCGGCCGGGCTGTCGGCGATGGACTCGTGCTGGCAGACCACGCAGCGGATGTCGCCAAACAGGCGCTGGGCCCGGGCTTCGGACTGGGGGTCAACCAGGGGCTGGTCGGGAGCAGCGATGTCCTGGGCCCCGGCGGCGGTCGCCAGCGTCAGGCCGGCCGTCAGGGCGAGGAGCAGGCGGCGGATCATGCGCGCCGTCTCCGCGTCACGGCCACGCGCAGGCGCGGGTCGGTCAGGGACACCAGCCCGCCGAGGGCCATCAGGGCCGGTCCGAGGAAGATCAGCCGGGCCCAGGGATTGTGATAGGCGCGCACGCTCCACGCCGGCTGGCCGCCGGGACCGGCGCGACGCTCGCCCAGCACGACATAGAGATCGTCCAGACCCCGGCAATCGAGCCCGACCTCGGTGGTGGTCTGGCCGCCGGCGGGCCAGAAGCGGCGCTCGGCCGTGACGGTGCGGGCGCCCGAGCCATTCTCACGCGACAGGGTGAAGACGCCCTGCTCGGCCAGATAGTTGGGTCCCTCGACGATACGGACATCGTCGAGCGTCACGCGCCAGTCGGCGACGGCCACGGGCGGGTCGCCGGGCGACAGCACGGCGGGAACCTCGGTCTTCAGCCCCGTCTCGACCACGGCGCCCAGCACGAACACGCCGAGACCGATGTGGGCCAGCGTCATGCCCCAGGCGCCGCGCGGCAGGCCTTTGGTGCGTCGCCAGACCTCGGCCCCCGGTGCGCGGAACAGGCGGATGCGCTCGACCAGTTCGGTCAGGGTGCCGAGGATCAGCCAGGCGC
>CAXBPJ010000252.1:0-3706 GCA_963977325.1 uncultured Brevundimonas sp.
AGCCGGTCCTCGACCGGGTCCAGGAGATAGATGAGCGCCAGGGCGACCCCGGCCGCGCCGGTGACGATCAGGCCGCACCAGCCCCACCGCGCCCCGGCCCGCGCCTGCTGCAGCGCTGTGCGCACGGCCCCGGCGGGGGTGTCGTCAAGGATCGGCGGGGCGGCCTGGCGCGCCCACAGGGTCAGGACCAGGGCGAAGACGCAAAAGGCCACCGCGACTCCGGCCGCGGCCCACCGCATCTGACCGTCCGCCGCCAGCCACAGGAACATGCCGCCAGCCAGGAGCGCGCCCCCCACCTCGCCATAGAAGTTCAGCCGGGCGATCAGGTCGCGGCGGCGGACGGCGCGCAGCAGGCGGGCGTCGGGCGCCGGGGCGCCGCCGGGCTCGGTCCAGGCCCGGGTGAGGTCGGACCATTCGTCGTGGTCGTGGGTCATGGCTGGGGCTCTGGGTTCAGGCGGGCGCGCAGCGCGGCTTTGGCGCGGGTCAGGCGGATTGACACTGTGTTGGCGTTCAGGCCCAACAGTTCGGCGATCTCGGCCGGGGCAAAGCCCTCGAGCGTCAGCAGCGCCGGCTGGCGCAGGGACAAAGGCAAGGCGCGCACCGCCTCGGCCAGCCGCGCCTGCATATCGGCCGCCTCGGCCGCCTGATGCGGGTCGGGGGCGTCGGACGGGGCCGTGTCGGCCAATGGCTGGCGGCGCGGCTCCGCGGCCTCGCGGGCCACATGGGTCACGGCGCGGTTGTGGGCGACGCGAGCGATGAAGCCCTTGACCGGAGCCTCGCCGCGAAACCGGGGCAAAGCGCGCCAGACGGCCAGCAGCATCTCCTGCACCAGCTCCTCGCGCCGGGCGCGGTCGGCCTCATAGGCCGAGGCGATGCGCGCCAGCATGCCGCCGTGCGCCGCCATCACCGCCTCGAAATCCCGGTCCCGTTTCAGTGGCGTCTCCGTGAAGAAAGTTCGATCTCGGGATGAAAGACTCTCGGACGGCCCGAGACTTTCACGGCGAGACCCGATTTTCACCGGAAAGGACACGCCATGACCACCGAACCGATCACCGTCGCCGCCGACAAGCCGGGGCTGGCGAGACGCGGGCGCCGCTGGCTTTGGGCCCTGGTCGGCCTCCTGGCCGTCGCGGCCGTGGCGGCCTGGGTGGCGCTGGGCGTCGGCGTGTGGATGGACATCGCGCGCGGGCCCAAGATCATCCTGGCGGTCATCGCCGCCCTGTCGACCGAGGCCCTGTTCTGGACCACGGCGGCGGCCCTGGGCGTCACCGTGTTTGAGGCGCGCCGCCGCATCTGGGCGCGGATCAGGGGCCGGGCGTGAGGTCGGGGCCCCCACGCCCTCTGGGGGGGGGGGGGAGCCGTTACAGCTGGACCACCCCCGCCTCGCCGTCTTCGCGGGCCCAGGCCACGGCGGAGGCCTTCTCGTTCATGGCAAGTCCGACGACGAGCGCGCCGCGATCCTCGCTCAGCCAGTTCAGCCGGTCGCCGGCCGGCTCAGCCAACCAGACGCGACCGTCGGACAGGCCGGCCGCCAGATAGCCGTGCGCCGCGCTCGAGGCGACGGCGGTCACCACCGCATCACCACTCTCGCGACCGATCTCGATGGCCTGCTGGCCCATCGGGCCGTTAGCGCCGGATAGCGGCCACAACACCGCGCCATTGGCGCCGGAGGTGGCCATCAGCCGACCCTTGGCCAGGAAGCTGATGTCGCGAATCTTGGCCGGGTAGCCGCCCATGCGCATGTCCTTGGCGTCGGATAGGCGCCAGCCGTGCAACTGATTGTCCTGCATGGCGGTGAACAGGAAGCGGCCGTCGGGGGCGAAGGCGACGGCGGTGTGCGACCCGGCCCATTTCATCATCGTCGGCTTCTGGCTGTCGATGCGCGCGAACCACAGGGCCGCCCCGCCATAGGTGGCCGCCGCGAGCCGGCGCCCCTTGGGGTCGAAGGCCAGGGCCGCGACGGTGCGCTCATGGGCGAAGTCGCGGCGAAACAGGTCGTCCTTGACGTCCAGCACGCTGGCGGTGCGTCCGCTGGAAAAGGCGATCAGGCCGGTGGCGGGGGCTGTCGCCACGGCGTCGACCCAGCCCTTGACGGTGGCCAGCACGGCGGCGGCGTCGCGGCGGGTCCAGACCAGCTTGCCGTCGTCGCCGCCGGTGACGACGCCGTCGCCCGAGGGGTGGACGGCGCCGCTGAGCACCGCCCCGTCATGCGCCTCGGTCCGCTCGCCCGAGGCGAACCGCACCGAGCCGTCGCCGAGGGTGAAGACGGCCCCTTGGCGGTCAAACAGGACGGCGGTCGGCTGGGCGTCGAAGGAAAATTGCATTGAACTCGCAATGAGCAAGAGCGGATGAATGTCAGGCAGTTGTTGGCGCGCGCGAGGCAAGCCCGAGACCGTTAAGCACCCGAACGGCCTTTCGATCGAACGACACGAAGACCGTGGCGCCTTCGCGCTCACCGAGGCGGGCGATCACAGCGTCGGCGAAGTCCCCGCCGGCTCGCAGAGCGGCGACCCCAGCGTCCATCGCTTCGCGGTCGATGCGCGCCTTGGGAATTCGGGTCAATCCATCCAGGATGGCGGCCAGAGTGTCCCGCGGCATTCGGTAGTAGCGGCGAAGCACCCAGGCCAACTCGCACAGCACCGGAGCCGTGATCACAACGCCTCCCGCCCGTTCCAATTCGTCTCGCGCCGCCGCTGCCTGCTCGGCATCATCCTCTATGAAAAGCCGAACCAGCAGGTTCGTATCAATCGTTATCATCGAGTTCGCCAGCCCAGCCCCTGGCGATGACCTCATTCATCTCCTCGATGGAGAGAGGCGCAACGTCCGGTGGACGTTTGTAGATACCGGCCAAGTCACTCCACGAGAGCGGCTTGGGCTTGTTGAGCGACATAACCAATTCGGTCCCGCGCCGCACATCAACAGACAATTTGTCGCCTGGCCGAGCGCCGATGGCTTCAAGAAGCGACTTCCTGAGAGTGATTTGGTTCTTTGCCGTGATGGTGACGCTGGCCATGCGCCTATGGTAAGGCAATATTGCCTTACTTTCAAGCCGCGCAGGCCTCGAAGCCGGCCTTGAGGGCGGCCTCATCCAGGTCGCGGCCGATGAAGACGGCGCGGCTCCAGCGGCGTTCGGTCTCTCCCCACTCGCGCTGAAGGTCGCCCTCCAGGATCATATGGACGGCCTGGAAGACCAGCCTGCGATCCTCGCCCTGGACATCGATGATGCCCTTGGCGCGCAGGATGTCCTGGCCCTTGGCCGCCAGCAGCTCGTCCAGCCAGCGGGTGAAACGGGCGCCGTCGACTGGGCGGTCGAGGCTGAGGGAGACGCCCCGGATGTCGTCATGATGGGCGTGACCGCGCGCGCCGGAGGGAGAGTCCAGTGTGTCCAGTCTGTCCACTTCGTGATCGTGATGGTGATGGCCGTGATCGTGGCCATGATGATCGTGGCCGCAGTGCTCGTCATGGACGTGGCCGGGCTCACCGTGGGCGGGGTTGTCGAATTCCGGATGGAGGTCGCGGATGCGCTCCAGGTCGAAGCCGCCCAGGCCCAGCACCTGGTCCAGCGGCACGTCAGCGCGGACGGCGCGGGTGATGGGGGCCAGCGGATTGAGGCCGCGCAGGCGGGCCTCGACCGCCGCCAGATCCTCCTCGGTGGCCAGGTCGGTCTTGTTCAGGATGATGCGGTCGGCGAAGGCGACCTGTTCGC
>CAXBPJ010000253.1:0-3699 GCA_963977325.1 uncultured Brevundimonas sp.
CTTCCGCGCCCAGCTGTCGCCAGGCGCCGACGGCGCGCCTTCGGTGGTGCGCACGGGACCGTTCACCACCCCCTGGCGGACGCTGCAGATCGCCGACGACGCGCCGGGCCTCTACATGTCCGACCTGATCCTGAACCTGAACGAGCCCAACAAGCTGGGGGACGTCAGCTGGGTCGAGCCGTTCAAATATGTCGGCATCTGGTGGGGCATGCACTTGGGGACGTGGTCCTGGGCGTCGGGCCCCATCCACGGCGCCACTACCGAGAACGTCAAGCGCTACATCGACTTCGCGGCCGAGCACGATATTCGGGGCGTGCTGGTCGAGGGTTGGAACGTCGGCTGGGACGGCGATTGGTTCGGCTCGGGCGCCGAGATGGATTTCGACCGGCCCTATCCGGACTTCGACATGGAATTCCTCACCAACTACGCCCAGGAGCGCGGCGTGCGGCTGGTCGGCCACCACGAGACGGGAGGCAACGCCGCCACCACCTGCGCGTGGTCGAGGCCGCCGCCCGCCACGAGATCGCCGTCAATCCGCACGAGCCGGTCAAGGACACCGGCCTGAGGCGCACCTATCCCAACTGGGTGTCGCGCGAAGGCGCGCGCGGCCTGGAATACGCCGCCTGGGGCCAGCCGCCAAACCCGCCGGAGCACGAGGCCAACCTGGTCTTCACCCGCATGCTGTCGGGGCCATTCGACTTCACGCCCGGCATCTTCCGCATGAACACCCAGCCGGGCTCGGGCGTGCAGACCACCCTGGCCAAGCAGCTGGCCGACTATGTGGTGATCTACAGCCCGATCCAGATGCTGGCCGATCTGGTCGAGCACTATGAGGCCAACCCCGAGCCCTTCCAGTTCATCAAGGACGTGCCCACCGACTGGGCCGACACCCGGGTGCTGTCGGGTGAGATTGGGGACTATGTCGTGATGGCCAGGAAGGACCGCGATAGCGATGACTGGTACCTCGGCGCGGTCTCCGACGAGCATGGCCGCGTCCTGCCCGCCAGCCTATCCTTCCTGGACGAGGGCCGCCGCTACACCGCCCAGATCTACCGCGACGGACCGACGGCGGATTGGCAGGTCAATCCCTATGACATCGTCATCGAGCAACGGACGGTGACCTCCGGCGACACCCTGGATCTGCGGCTGGCCCCCGGCGGCGGCCAGGCCATCCGCTTCGTGGCGCAAGGTCGGGCGCGGCGCTGATTGCGGGTGACACTCGGAAACCTTGGCGGCCTAGAGCGGTTCGCCAAGGTTGAAGGAGACGCCGATGACCGAAGCCCTGGGATCCCCCCTGCCGCCGCATCTGGAGCAGCGGCTGGAGACGGTGTTGCGCGCCGTCTGTGAGCGGGGTTGGACGGTCGCCACCGCCGAGAGCTGCACCGCCGGCCTGGTGTCGGCGGCGCTAAGCGACGTCGAAGGTCTGGGCCATGCGCTGGAGGCCGGCTTCATCACCTATTCCGACCACGCCAAGTCAGCCCTGCTCGGCGTCTCACGCGAGCTGATCGATCGCCAGGGCGCGGTATCCGAGGACGTCGCTCGAGCCATGGCGGAAGCGGCGCTGGGCTGCTGTGAGGCCGACCTGGCGGTGTCCATCACCGGTTTCGCCGGGCCGGCCGGCGAGGGCAATGAGGAAGGCTTGGTTCATTTCGCCGTGGCGCGGCGGGGCGGCGAGACGGCGCACCGCGAAGCGCATTTCGGGCCGAGGGGCCGGGGGGGCGTTCGCCTGGCCTGCCTCGAAACCGCGGTGGATATGTTGGGCGAGGCGGCCGCGGCCTAGAACTCGCGCCAGCTGTCGCCCGGATCGCGCTCGCCGGGCGTGGCGGACTGCTGGCCCCAGGTGACCATCATCAGCATCCGGTGGCTGCGGATACGGTACTCGCCGATCATGGGGGCGACGGCGCCCAGGGGCGCACCGGTTTGAGCGTCGTAGACGAAGCCGGAGAATTCGGCGACGCCGACCCGGTCTCGGCGGCTGTAGAGGCTGAGCTCGGGAATGCTGACGAAGTTCAGCGACTCCACCGGCACCGTCATGGCCGGCAAGCCGACCAGGCGCCGCATCTGCTCCAGCGACAGGGCGCCGGCGCGAATCTCGAAAATCACATCGGCCTGGTTGCGGTCACGCGCCAGGCGGTATCCCGCCTCAGACAGGGATTCGCGGATGGCGCTGACGGCGTAGGGAGAGGTCTCGGCGCGGAAATAGGCGTCGTCGATGAACACTCGCTTTCCCGGCTCAACCGGCAGGACCAGACCCTCGACAGCCTTCTCCGCCGCGCGCGAAACCAGCAGCTGCTCGGTGGCGGTGCGCGACGGATAGGTCTCGGTGGTTGAGGCGCAGGCGGCCAGCGATGCGGCGGCGGCGGCAAGAGGAAGAAGGGCGCGGGTCATCACGGCGGGGGCGTGTCCTCGGATTTCGGTCACCACGAGCCCGTGTTGGGCATGGAGGCCCAGGGTTCGGCTGGGGCCAGAGCCTCGCCTTCCTGGAGCAGTTCGATGGAGATGCCGTCCGGAGAGCGGACGAAGGCCATGTAACCGTCGCGCGGCGGACGGCTGATGACAACCCCGCCGTCCACCAGCCTCTGGCAGGCGGCGTAGATGTCGTCGACCTTGTAGGCCAGATGACCGAAATTGCGGCCGCCGTCGTAGGGTTCGGGATCCCAGTTGTACGTCAGCTCGACCTCGGGCGAGCGCTCGGCGACCGAGCGGGCCGTGTCCTTTGGCGCCGCCAGGAAGATCAGGGTGAAACGCCCCTTCTCGTTGTCCATGCGCCGCACCTCCTCGAGCCCCAGCAGGTCACGATAAAAGCGCAACGAGGCGTCGATGTCCGTGATCCGGACCATGGTGTGCAGATAACGCATGGGAGGCTCCGTGATCGCGGCTCCGAACCGCGGAGGGGCCGCAACTAAGGCATGACTTCGGCCACAGCATGGCCGGCCGGATCACCCCAGCAGGGCCTTGCGCACCTGCGAGTGAATATCCGGATTGCCGACCACGATCTGGGCCCCCGAGCGAACGTCGCCGTCACGGTCGATAGTCGAGACCACGCCGCCGGCCTCGGTGATCATCAGCAGACCCGCCGCCACGTCCCAGGGCTGTAGATTGCGCTCCCAGAAGGCGTCGTAGCGGCCCATGGCGGTCCAGGCGAGATCCAGCGAGGCCGAGCCGAAGCGGCGGATGCCGGCGACCCGCTGAGCCACCGCGTGCACGTCCTTGATGGCCTGGCCGTGGCCGGTCTTGCCGAGGAACGGCAGGCCCGTGGCCACCAGGCTGTCGGCCATGTCCTTCCTGCCCGAAACCCGGATGCGCTTGTCGTTCAAATAAGCGCCCTTGCCCTTCTCGGCCCAGAACATCTCGTTGGTGACGGGATTGAAGGTCACGCCGGCGACGACCTCGGACGATCCGTCGGGCGCACGCCGCTCCAGCGCCAGAGTGATGGCGAAGTGCGGGATGGCGTGCATGAAGTTGGTGGTGCCGTCGATCGGATCGACGATCCAGGTGTGGGACTTGTCGGTTCCCTCGATCATGCCGCGTTCCTCGCCGAGGAAGCCGTAGCCGGGCCGCGCCTTGGCCAGCAGTTCGAATAGGGTCTGTTCGGCCTTGATGTCGGCGGCGGTGACGAAGTCAGCCGGCCCTTTGCGCGACACCTGCAGCTGGGTGACCTCGCCAAAGTCGCGCATCATCGGCCGGGCGGTCTTGCGA
>CAXBPJ010000254.1:0-3667 GCA_963977325.1 uncultured Brevundimonas sp.
CTGCGCTACGAGTTCCGCAAGGAGTTCGCGCCCTACGTCGGCGTCGAGTGGAGCCGCGCGCTTGGAGACACCGCCGATTACATTGAGGCCCGGGGCGGCGAGCCCGACGACACCCGCTTCGTCGTCGGTCTCAAGGCCTGGTTCTAGATTGAAGGAGACCTTCCCATGATCCGCACTCTCGCCATCACAGCCGCGCTCGCGTTCGCCGGAGCCGCCGCCGCGCAGGATCCGCATGCGGGCCACACCATGCAGGCCCCGGCGGCAGCGCCCCAGTCGGGCGTCACAACGGTCCCCGCTGACGGCGCGATGACCCATGGCTCGCCTGAGCGGTTCAGCGTGACCTTTCCCCATCCGATGATCCTGAAGACGGTGACTTTTACTGCGCAGGGTCAGGCACCGATCGTCGTCGATGTCCCAGCGGCCGCGGCCGAATCGACCGTCGAGGTTGCGTTGCCGCGCCTCGCGCCGGGGACCTATACCGCGGCGTGGACCGCCGAAGGCGCGGACGGCCACGAGATGTCCGGCTCAATTCGCTTCATGGTTCACTAGGAGGACGACGATGAATGTTTCCAAACTGCTGGCGGCGGCCGGGGCGGCGTTCGTGCTGAGCGCTGGCGCGGCGCTCGCGGCCGAAGGCTGCGAATGCTGCAAGGACATGGCGGCCGACGCCGAGATGAAGTGCTGTGACGAGACCCCTTCAGCTCAGGAAGAACCGGCGCCGCCGTCGCAGCCGGCGACCGGTTCGGCTTCGACCTCCGCGCCGGAAACCGTGCCTCATAGCTGACGTCCTGGCCGGAAGCCGGGCGTTTTAGTCCTGATCGCTGCCGCCGTGCGTCCGCCGGCTCAGGACTGCCGCCCTTTCTGTTCCTGAACTCGCGAGGCGGAGTTCCAGGTTTCCCCTCGCGGAAGGTCCAGCGGGGAGGGCGCCCCGGCAGCCTCCTTTCACCGAGCCCTCGTGACGCGTCAGTGGTGCGGACAAGTCGCATCCTGCAGGACCTCGATCACCTTGCAGGCGGACACCTGCCCGCCGGCGCAGTCCGCCGTCATGCGTGACAGTTCGCGTTCAAGCGCCTTCAGCTGTCGAATCTTTTCCGAAACCGCCCTGAGGTGCTGCTCCGCAATCCGGTTCGCTTCCGCGCAGGTGCGGTCCGGCTGGTCCGCCAGATCGAGAAGAGAGCGGATCGCATCCAGATCGAAGCCCAGTTGGCGTGCATGGCGAATGAAGGCGAGCCGGCGAAGGCCAGCGTCATCGTACAGTCTTCGATCGCTCGCGGTCCGTGGCGGCGCGGGCAACAAACCGGCCTGTTCGTAGAAACGGATCGTAGGAATCTTCACGCCCGTCGCGGCGGAGAGCTTGCCGATGGTGAGGAGAGCAGTGGCGGCCATGAGGGGAAAATAGGCGCTTGATCCTCTAGTGACTAGAGCATGTAGGCAGGTTTCATGGAACAGAATGAAGCCTCATGCGGGTCGGCCGTAGGGTGTTGCGGGTCTGCGGTTAAGTTTGACGGTGCGTCGCCTGCCTACCGGCGCGTGCTGGTCAGCGTGATAGCCATCAACCTCGTCGGCTTCGGCGCCGTCCTGATCGGAAGCATCGCCCAGGGATCTGCCGCGCTCGCGGCGAATGCGTTGGACTTCCTCGCGGACAGCGTCACCTACACCGTGAGCCTCTGGGTCATAGGGCGTTCTGTTCAGGTCCGCGCGACTGCGGCGCTCGTGAAGAGCGCGAGCCTTGCAGCGCTTGGTGTCGGCGTGCTCGCGTTCGCGACATGGCGGGCTCTGACGGGCGCAGCGCCAGAGGGAGTTGTCATCACCGGGCTTGGCGCTTTCGGATTCGCGGCCAATCTACTGGCCGCGGCCTTGCTCATTCGCTTCCGGGACGGCGACGCCAACGTGCGATCCGTTTGGCTCTGCACAAGAAACGATCTGATCCACAGCCTTGGCGTGGCTGCGGCAGGCGGGTTGGTCTGGCTGACGGGCTCGCGTTGGCCCGATCTGGTTGCGGGCGCGCTGTTGGCGGGGATCTTCCTGCATTCCGCCTGGTCGATCACACGTCAGGCGCTTGAGGAAGCTCGTGGCGTCAGAAGGCGCGAGCCTGCCGGGAGGCCGGCATGATTGCCGCCCGACACAGCACCGCCCTCTGTGGAAGCGCTCATCGCGCCGACGTTAACGCGCGGGCCCGGTCAAGCTCAGGCGAGCCGCCTCCAACGTGGCGTCGCACAGGCGCATTCATCGGCCGGTCTCCCGCCCTAGCGGGACAAGCAGCCTCTGTAACGTACTGTGTAACACATTGGCTGGGGCCCCGAACGATAGTATGGAGCGCGCGATGACCTGGTCGACGACGACATGGGCGAAGTTGATTGTGGCGATGACACTTGGCTTCGCCGCCTTTTTCCTCGCGCCCGCCGTTGATGCCGCGACGTGCATCCCGGAGCCTCCGGCCGCCCATGCCGTGGCCGAACACGATCCAGGCGAAGGAGACCACAGCAGCAAGATGGGCGGTCACGGCATCTGCGCCCACGGCCACTGTCACCATACCGCCACCGCTCGAGCCCAAGGGGCGGAACCGATCGCGGCCGCCTTCGGCGAAGCGCCGCTGCGAGGCGGCCGACAGGACGATTTCCGGGCTTCGTTCGCGCCCGAAGGTTTGAAGCGACCGCCCAGACTCTGACCGGAGACCTGCGCCCGCGCGGGCGCCTCTTCGTGATCAGAAATCTGGAAATGGAACATGTCTCCCTCGTTTCGCCGGCGACCGCGTCTCGCGGTGGGCTGCGCGCTCGTCGCCCTCACGGCGACCCTGGCCAGTCCCGCTTGGGCTGACCCCGCCCCGACCTATGCCGAGTTGCTCTCCCAGCTCGGCCAAACCCCCGCCGCCCTCGAGGCCGGCGCCAACTACGACGCCGCGGAAGCCCGCGTCCGGCAGGCGGGCGTGCGCCCCAATCCGGTGCTGGGGCTCGATGTCGAGAATGCGTTCGGCTCGGGTCCCTTCTCCGGAATGGACAACGCCGACACGACCCTGGCGCTGAGCCAGGATCTCGAGCTCTGGGGACGCAGGCCGGCGCGGATCGCCGCCGCCCGCGCCGAGGCCGGCGCTGTCGGCGTGGAGCGCGATCTTGCGGTGATCGACGCGGCCGGCCGTCTGGCCCTGGTCTATGCCGAAGCCGAAGCCGCCCAGCGCCGGGCGACCTTGGCGGAGGAGGCCCTCAATCTTACCGTGGCGGACGCCCGCGCGGCCCTGGCCCTGGTCGAGGAAGGACGCGAACCCCTGCTGCGCGGCATCCAGGGCGAGGCAGAAGCCGCCTCGGCTCGGGCGACCTTCGACGAGGCGGTCGCGGAACGCGACGCGGCCTATGCCCGCCTCACCGCCGTGGCGATGATCCCTGTGCCGGTGACGAGCATCGACGTGAGCCTGCTGGACGAGGCGCCGATGACCGGGCGCTCGGTCATCGGCGACGCTCCCACGGTGCGCGTCGCCGAGGCGCAACGTTCGGCCGCCGAGCGCCGGATCGACGTGCAGCGCACCCAGGTCCGGCCGGACATAAATGCGAGCGTGGGCATCCGTCGTTTCGAGGCGGAGGACGCCACGGCCCTGACTTTCGGGATCAGCATGCCTCTGCCCCTGTTCGACCGGAACCGGGGGAACATCGAGGCGGCACAGGCCGAGTTTCGC
>CAXBPJ010000255.1:0-3663 GCA_963977325.1 uncultured Brevundimonas sp.
AAGAGGGCCGTCGATGTTCACGCGTGCGAGCGCCTGCGGGTAGGGAGCGAACACCTCCGTCAGCAGCGGCCGCAGTTCCGCCCCCGCCCAGTTGCTGTCGACCAGAACGTCATGGGTCCGGGACAGGGCGATGATCCGCTGGGTCAAATCATTGCGGACTCCGGGCTCGACACCTGCCATCCGCAGGGTTTGTTCGGCTACCGACTGGACTGTGGCCAAGGTGTTCTTGACCCTGTGGTTTAGTTCGTTGAGCAGCAGCAGTCGCTGTTCCTCAGCCCTTTGGGCCTCCGTTTCATCCCGGAATATCTTGATCAGAAGGTCTCGCCCCGGGACGCTGACCGTGGCGCCGTTGGCCCAGAACATGCTCCCGTCAGCCTTAAGGTGCCATCGGCTGTCTTCGGCACGGCCGGTCTCAACCGCGGTACGAAGTTCGGCCTCGGGCACCCCGGCGGCGCGATCCGCCTCGAGGAAGATTTGGGAGAAGTTTTCGCCCAGCACGCTCTCGCGTTTGCGCCCGAAGATGCTTTCAGCACCGAGGGCCCACGCTGTAATGGTGCCGTCGCGCCGCATCGCGATGACGCCATGACTTCTTACATTCTCAAAGACGATGCTCGCCAGCTCAGTGTCGCTGAGATCAAGTTCGCGCATCCGTCGAGCCGCCTCCACCAGCCCGCCTGCCGAGCTTCTCGAAGAACGACCGCGGCGGTCTCTCGTTCAATCACTCGACGTATGTCGTCGCTTTTTTCATTGGCTTGTTAGGCGGCGCACGTGCCTGGCAGGACGCCGGGCGCGACCGCTTCGGGCGCGACTAGGTGAATTTCGCTGGCAAGCAAACAAGGCGCCGGAATCGGACATTAGGACGGCGAGCCAACTAGCCCCTTCGCTGCCCACTACCACCGTAAACCTACGGGATCGCGCCGTCCAAACCCAGTGGCTAAAGTCCCTCTGTCATCGCCAAAATCCCCCCGCCACAGGCTGTACGCACATGCCTGCCGCCCTCACTCCCACTCAATGGTCCCCGGCGGCTTGGACGTCACGTCGTAGACGACGCGGTTCACACCGCGGACTTCGTTGATGATCCGCGTCGCCGTGCGGGCCAGAACGTCCCAGGGGAATTGATAGAAGTCCGCCGTCATGCCGTCGGTGGAGGTGACAGCGCGCAGGGCGAGGACCTTTTCATAGGTGCGAGCGTCGCCCATGACGCCGACCGTCTTGACCGGCAGCAGCACCGCGAAGGCCTGCCAGATCTCGTCGTAGAGGCCGGCCTTGCGGATTTCGTCCAAATAGATGGCGTCGGCGTCCTGCAGCGTCGCCACGGCGTCAGGCGTGATCTCGCCGGGGATGCGGATGGCCAGGCCCGGCCCGGGGAACGGGTGGCGGCCGACGAAGGCGTCAGTCAGGCCCAATTCGCGGCCCAGCGCCCTCACCTCATCCTTGAACAGCTCGCGCAGGGGCTCGACCAGCTTGAGTTTCATGAAGTCCGGCAAGCCGCCGACGTTGTGGTGGCTCTTGATCACCGCCGAGGGGCCGCCTGAGGCCGAGACGCTCTCGATCACGTCGGGATACAGCGTACCCTGGGCCAAGAACTCCGCGCCCTCGATCTTGCCGGCTTCGCGGTCGAACACTTCGATGAAGACGCGGCCGATGGTCTTGCGCTTGGTCTCCGGGTCGCTGATCCCGGCGAGCTGGCCGAGGAATTCCTTCGACGCATCAACGTGGATCAGCGGGATGTTGTAGTGCTCGCGGAACAGGGTCGTGACCTGGGTCGCCTCGTCCTTGCGCAGCAGGCCAGTGTCCACGAACACGCAGGTCAGCTGGTCGCCGATGGCCTCGTGGATCAGCACCGCCGCGACCGAGGAATCCACCCCGCCGGACAGACCGCAGATCACCTTGGCGTCGCCGACCTGAGCTCTGATCTTCTCGATCTGCTCGTCGCGATAAGCGGCCATGGTCCAGTCGCCGGTCAGGCCCGCGATGCCGTGGGTGAAATTCTTGAGCAGGGCGGCGCCACGCGGGGTATGCATCACCTCCGGATGGAACTGGACGCCATAGATGCGCCGCGCCTCGTCGGCGATGGCGGCGAAGGGCGCGCCCTCAGAGGTGGCGATGACCTCGAAACCCTCGGGGATGGCGGTGACGCGGTCGCCGTGGCTCATCCACACCGGCTCGCGGTGATCGACGGCGCCGACGCCGGCGAACAGCGGGCTGTCCTTGGCGATCACGATCTCGGCCCGGCCGAACTCGCGGTGATGGCCGCTCTCGACCCGTCCGCCCAGCTCGGCGCAGATCAGCTGTTCGCCATAACAGATGCCCAGGATCGGCACGCCGGCTTCGAACACGGCATGATCCACGCGCGGGCTGTCCGCCTCGGTCGTGGACGACGGCCCGCCCGACAGGATGATGGCCTGGGGCGACATCGCCTTCAGCGCCTCGCCCGCCTTCTGAAACGGATGGATCTCGCAATAGACCCCCGCCTCGCGAAGGCGCCGCGCGATCAATTGCGTCACCTGGCTGCCGAAATCGACGATCAGGACTTTCTGGTGGTCGGTCATGCGCTGCGCTCATACAGGGCGAAGAAGAAGCCGTCGGTTCCGGTCGAGGCCGGGGACAGGCGATGGCGGGTGGCGGGCGCGTCGGTGAAGGGCGCAGCCGTCGGGACGGGGACGAAATTTGGATGCGCCGCCTCGAAGGCGTCGGCGCTGGCCTCGTTCTCGCGGCTCAGCATCGAACAGGTGACATAGATCAGCCGCCCGCCCGGTTTCACCAGCCGCGCCGCCTGACCCAGGATGCGGACCTGCAGCCCATGCAACCGCTCCACCTCCTCGGCCGTCAGCCGCCAGGCGTCCTCGGGCCGCCGCCGCCAGGTTCCCGATCCGGAACAGGGCGCGTCCACAAAGACCAGATCGGCCTGGCCGTTCAGATCCTCCATCCCCCCGCCGTTCTGCCCGATCAGCCGCAGCTCGGCCTCCACGCCCGCGCGCTCCAGCCGGGGCCGGATGTTCTCCAGCCGCTTGTTGACGACGTCGGACGCGATCAGGCGTCCTTGTCCCTCCAGAGCCGCGCCCAGCCCAAGCGTCTTGCCCCCGCCGCCGGCGCAATAGTCCACCACCATCATGCCCGGCCGGGCCCCGGCCAGGGCGCAGACGATCTGGCTGCCCTCGTCCTGAATCTCGATCCGGCCGTCCTTGAAGGCGTCCAGCGCCTGGATGTTCGGCGGCGGCTCCGAGGCCAGCCTGAGGCCCACCGCCGACCACGGCGTGCGCGTGGGCTCCAGCCCCGCCTCGCGCAGCTCGGTCTCCACCGCCTCGACCGTCGTCTGGGCCGTGTCGACCCTCAGGTCGATCGGCGCGCGAGGCTGCATCAGGCCCCGCGCCTCCTCTGTCCAGCGATCGCCATAGGTCGCCTTGAAGTCCTCGACCACGAACTCCGGCAGGCCCGCCGCGACCCAGCCCGGCAGTTCCCCCTCCCCCGCCGTCAGCCGCGACCGTTCCTGTTTCGACAACGGACGCGGCCCATAGCCCTCGCCGGAATGCAACGCCTCGATTTCCTGCAGGCTCAGTCCGTCGATCAGGCTCAGCGAGCCGATCACCAGCGCCCGCCCGTCCTCGCGGCCGCCCATGGCCCAGCTCAGCCGTCCCCGCGCGCGCAACACCTTATAGACCC
>CAXBPJ010000256.1:0-3653 GCA_963977325.1 uncultured Brevundimonas sp.
ACCTGTTCGGCCAACCCGCCGACTACCCGGCCATCAAGGCGGTGTGCGACCGCCATGGGCTGAAGTTGGTCGCGGATTCGGCCCAGGGATTCGGCTGCACCCTGGGCGGCGATCACCCGCTGAAATGGGCCGACATCGCCACCACCAGCTTCTTTCCGGCCAAGCCGCTGGGCTGTTACGGCGACGGCGGGGCGGTGCTGACCGACGACGACGAGCTGGCCCAGCTGATCGATTCGATCCGGGTGCACGGCAAGGCGGTGGCGGTCGATCTGAAGGACCGGACTTTCGACGAGATGCGCAATCGGGTCGCCGCCCGCTACAACGAGGCGCTGCGGCCGCATGTCGCCAAGGTGCCGAATGTGCCCAAAGGCAATATCTCCAACTGGGCTCAGTACACGATAGAGCATGATGACCGCGACGCTCTGGCCGCGCATCTGAAGGCCCAGGGCGTGCCGACGGCGGTCTACTATCCGATCCCGCTGCACCTGCAGCCGGCCTATGAGGCCTATCCGCGCGGCGACGGCGGCCTGCCGGTGACCGAGCGGATCAAGGATCGGGTCATCAGCCTGCCGATGCACGCCGATCTGGACGAGGCGATGCAGGACAGGATCGTCGCGGCCGTGGCGTCGTTCGCCGGCTGAGTCCAGGCTGTCCAGTTCAGAGGCGCTTCAGCCGCCGCGCCTGGCACTTCACCATCGCCATGGCCAGGGGGTCGGGCAGCACGCCCGACACGGCCGCGACCATCTTGTTGAGCAGACCCGGGACGACCACCGGGCGGTTGGCCTCGACGCCGCGCCAGCCGGCGGCGACCACCGCCTCGGCCGTCATCCACATCCACTTCGGGTAGGCGCTGGACACCTGGTCGCGCGAGCCGTTGGCGTCGTGGAACTCGGTCAGGGTGTAGCCGGGGCACAGTGCCGAGACGTGCACGCCCGTGCCCTGCAGCTCCAGATTCAGGCCCCGGCTGGCCTTGATCAGGAAGCTCTTGATGGGGCCATAGAGAGTGTCGCCGCCGGTGGCGGGCAGCAAACCGGCCAGGGACGCGACATTGACGATCCGGCCATAGCCCCGCTCGACCATGGCCGGGGCCAGGAGGCGACTGAGCGTCACCGGCGCCTGGAGCATCAGGCGCAGCATGGCGTCATGGTCTCCAGGCGCCAGCGACAGGAAGCCCTCGGTCCGCGAATAGCCGGCGTTGTTGATCAGGGCGTCGGGAATGGCGCGTTCGGCGATCAGGGCCAGCGCGAGGGCCTCGGGCGCCTTGGGCAAGCTGAGATCGAGAGGAATTTTCCACACCCTGGGCGAACCCAGGCGACGGCATTCCGAGGCGACGAACTCCAGCTGGATCTCCCGCCGCGCGGTCAGAATTACCGACAAGCCCTGGCTGGCCAGCAGGGTGGCGAAGGCCGCGCCGATACCGGCGGAGGCGCCGGTGATCAGGGCGACCTTTGGCCGGCCATCCGCCCGCTCTCCGGGTTCGCTCATGCCGGGGCGACGGCCCTGGCGCGCGGACGCGGGATTTCGGCCAGAGAGGCGGGATCGTCGGCCAGCAGATCGGCGATGGTGATGCGGCTGAGCCGTTCGGCGGCGGCCGTGTCAGCGGCGGTCAGGACCCTAGCAACCTGGCGAGGGATGTGCTGGCCGACCGGGCAGCCCTTGGCTCCCGCCGGTGGGGAGCCCAAATGGGCGCAGCCGTTCACGGCGCGCAGCACCTCGTCAAGGGTGATGGCCTCGGGCGCCTTGAGTAGCCATGAGACGCCCGACGCCCCGGCCCGGGTCGCGATCAGCCCGGCCTTGGCCAGGAGGGCCGTGACGCGCCGGATCACCACCGGATTGGTCGGCACCGAAGCCGCCAGCACGCCGCTGGCGACCGCCTCGGCGGCCGAGCGCGCGCCCTTGTGCGCCAGATAGGCGAGGGCGTGGGCGGCGACGGGAAAGCGTTGGCTGTCGGACATCGTGAGAGGCGGAACCTAGGCCTTCGAGAGGGTTTCCACAAACCGCGCCCGCAGGCATCCCCCGCGGATCGTTTCGCCGCGATTGCCGCAACTGCGAAAAGCGCCTAAACGCTCGCGCCTTTATGGCCGGCCCGCGGTGGGTCCGATGGCCGGAGGAACACCATGGCAGGGGACAACCTCCCCGACGACGGCGCATCCGGCGCCGCGCCGCAGGATCCGAAATCCGCGACAACCCCGACGCCGCCCACGCCCTCCGGCGACGGCGCCGCCGCGCGGGAAACGCACGGCCACGGGGTCAAGGGCGCGGGCTTCGCCGCCCTGTTGATCGGCGCCGTGGGCGTGGTGTTCGGCGACATCGGCACCAGTCCGCTCTACGCCCTGCGCGAGGCCCTGGCCCATTCGCGCAGCGGCGGCACGGCCGTGCTGGCCGTGCTGGGCACCGTCTCGCTGGTGTTCTGGGCCCTGATCATCGTGGTGACGATCAAATACGTCACTTTCCTGATGCGCGTGGACAACAAGGGCGAGGGCGGCACCCTGTCGCTGATGGCCCTGGCCCAGCGCGCCATCGGCAAGCGGTCGGTGCTGGTCTTCTTCCTTGGCGTCTGCGGCGCGGCGATGTTCTACGCCGACGGCGCCCTGACCCCGGCCGTGTCGGTGCTGTCGGCGGTCGAGGGCCTGGGCGACGCGCCGGGCGTGGGCCAGACTCTCAGCCCCTTCATCCTGCCGATCGCGGTCGGCATCCTGATCAGCCTGTTTCTGGTCCAGTCGCGCGGCACGGCCAGCATGGCCCGCGCGTTCGGACCCCTGACCCTGGTGTGGTTCCTGACGCTGGCGGCGCTGGGCGTCTATCACATCTTCGACGACCCCTCGATCCTGAGGGCGCTGTCGCCGCACTACGGCCTGTGGTTCCTGTTCGACAACGGCTTCCTGGGCTTCGTGCTGCTGGGCAGCGTCTTCCTGGCGGTGACGGGGGCCGAGGCGCTTTACACCGACATGGGGCATTTCGGGAAAGCGCCGATCCGGGCCGGCTGGCTGTTCATCATCCTGCCGTGTCTGATGCTGAACTACTTGGGTCAGGGGGCGCTGGTGCTGTCCGAGCCGGGCGCGCGGCTGAACCCCTTCTGGGAGATGATCCCGGAGATGCTGTACTGGCCGGTGCTGATCCTGGCGACCCTGGCCACCATCATCGCCAGCCAGGCGGTGATCACCGGCGCCTTCTCCCTGACCCAGCAGGCGGTGCAGCTGGGCCTGCTGCCCCGCACCAAGATCCTCCAGACCTCGGAAAGCCAGGCCGGCCAGATCTATGTGCCGGCGGTCAATATGGCGCTGCTGGTCGGGGTGCTGTTCCTGATCGCCATGTTCCCGACTTCGTCGCAACTGGCGGGCGCCTATGGCGTGGCGGTGACGGGCGCCATGCTGGTCGACAGCCTGATCGCCTGGTTCATCGTGCGCCGTCTGTGGAAGTGGAGCCTGCCGGTCTCGATCGCCGCCATCCTGCCCTTCCTGACTATCGACCTGGCCTTTTTCGGCTCCAACCTGCTGAAGATCCCACAGGGCGCCTGGGCCCCGCTGGCCATGGGCGGCGGTCTGGTGCTGATCATGTGGACCTGGACGCGCGGCACCGAGCTGCTGACCGCCAAGACGCGCAAGGACAGCCTGCCGCTGACCGATCTGATCCAGATGCTGAAGGCGCGGCCG
>CAXBPJ010000257.1:0-3641 GCA_963977325.1 uncultured Brevundimonas sp.
CCCGAAGGGCGCCAGGGTCGCGGGCAGCAGATAGAGCCCCGAGCCGATCATGTTGCCGGCGACCACCAGACCGGCCAGCCCCCAGCCCAGCTTGCGGGGTTCAAAGGCAGGCGTGGCGTCTGCCAGGGTCATCGGTGAATCTCCGCGAGACGGGCCTGGAACCAGGCGACGGCCGGCTCCTGCGCCGGGCTGAGCGCGCCGGTATCATAGATTCCGGCCGAGAGGTTCCTCTGCACCGCCTCGCAGATAGCGGAGTCCTCGGCGGTCAGACGATCCGAGGCCTCTAAAGCGTCGCCGAGGGCGTCGGCGCCACCATCGTTGAGAAAGAGGTAGTCGAGCCGGACGCGCCCCGGGCCCGTCGGCGTCATCCGCTCGATCATCGCGCCGTCGCGATAGACGTTGATCCCGAGATTGGGCCACAGCCAGCCCCAGACGCCGGCCTGGGGGCCGTCGTTCACGCCCTCCGCCTCTTGAAACACCACCTGATCCTCGACGCAGACCACATAGCGGGCGTCGCCGAGTTCCTCGGCGAGGCGCGGGTGGACGGCGGCGATGTGGTAACCCTCGAGATAGTTCTCGGCATAGGTCTTCCAGTCGCAGGCCAACTCATGGCGGCGGTGCAGGGCGGGCCGGGCGAAATCCAGACCGCGCGAGGCCAGTGTCACCTCCAGCGGCGCAACGATGTCCGCCAGGGAGCGCTGGGGCCGCTCGACCGCCACGAAGACGAGACCGCGCCAGACCTGGAGATGCAGGGCGAAAAGGCCGAAGTCTCGGGGATCGAACCCGTCGGCCTGGCCGAAGCCGACCGCCGCGCGGAGCCGTCCGTCCAGCGCATAGCGCCAGCCATGATAGCGGCACACCAGCTCGCCCTGGCAGCGGCCGTGATCGCCCTCGACAAGCGGCCCGGCCCGGTGGCGGCAGACATTGTGGAAGGCTCGAAGTTCGCCGTCCTTGCCCCGCACCACCACGATCGGCCAGCCGGCGATGTCGAAGCCGAACCAGTCGCCGGGCTCGGCGGCCTCGCCTTCATGCCCCGCGAACAGCCAGGCCTGCCGGAACAGGCCGTCGCGCTCGCGCCGCCAGGCGTCAGGATCGTCATAGAGGCGGGCCGGCACGGTGCGCTGCATAGACGGGGATGAGGGGCGCGGAACGCCGCCGGGTCAAGCCGGGATCGTCGATCCATCCCAGGCGAACACGCCGCCGGACTGGTTAGGCGTCAGCCCTTCGATCACCGTCATCAGCTGTTGGGCGGCCTGCCGAGGCGAGAACAACCGGTCGGCCGGCACGCCCTTCTGGAACGGCGCCGAGAGCTCCGTGGAGACGGTGCCGGGGTGCAGGCCACACACCACTAGGCCGGGGTGCGTCCGAGCCGCCTCGATGGCCACATTACGGATCAGCATATTCAACGCCGCCTTCGAAGCGCGATAGGCGTGCCATCCGCCCAGCCGGTTGTCCGAGATCGATCCCACCCGCGCCGACAGGGCCGCGAAGACGGCCGGCCGATGGCGCGGCATGCGGGGTATCAGATGCTTGGCGATCAGGGCGGGGCCGACGGCGTTGATGCGGTAATCTCGGATCAGATGCTCGGGCTCGAGCGTCTTGATCGAGCGCTCGGGCAGATGGCCGTCATGCAAAACTCCGGTGGCGACGATGACGCGATCCGGCGTTGCGATCCTTTCTACCAGGGCAGCGATCGACGCCTCGTGCAGCAGGTCCAGTCCCGTCGCTCGCGAGGCGCGCTCGACCCGCCAGCCGACCCGCTCGTGAGCCTCAGCCAGGGCGGCGCCGATGCCGCCCGAGGCGCCGATGATCAGGGCGTGCCGGTCCATGGCTGTCCTATCCCCGAGGCTCATGACTCATGCTAACCCGCCGGCCATGTCCCGGACCATCACCACGGTCGGCCTCGATGCCGACGACACCCTCTGGCACAACGAGACGATCTTTCGCCTGACGCATGACCGGTTCGCCGCCCTGCTGGCCGACCGGGCCGATCCGGAGGAGATCGACAGCCGTCTGGCCGCCACCGAGCAGCGTAATCTGCGGCTCTATGGCTATGGGGTGAAGGGCTTCACCCTGTCGATGATCGAAACGGCGATGGAGCTGTGCGGCGGCGAACCGCCTTCGGCCGCCATCCGCGAAATCCTGGCGGCGGGGCGCGAGATGCTGGCCCATCCGGTGGAGACCCTGCCCGGCGTCGACGAGGCCCTGGCGGTGCTGTCCGAGCGCTATCGTCTGGTGCTGATCACCAAGGGCGACCTGATGGACCAGGAGCGCAAGCTGGCGGCGTCCGGTCTCGGCGACCTGTTCGCGGCGGTTGAGATCGTCTCGGAGAAGACCGCCGACACCTATACCCGGGTGTTCGAGCGTCACGGCTCGGGCGCGGCCGAGGCGGTGATGGCCGGAAACTCGATGAAGTCCGACGTCTTGCCTGCCATCAAGGCCGGCGCCTTTGGCGTGCACATCCCTTACACCATCACCTGGGCTCACGAACTGGCCGACGCTCCGGTCGACGAACCTCGTTTCGGTGCGCTGGAGACGCTGGACCAACTGCCGGCGTGGATCGCGGCCTGCGAGCGCTGATCAGCCCCCGCCCACGAACTGCACGATCTCCAGCCGATCGCCATCGGCCAAGGGCGTCGCGGCGTGCAGGGAGCGGGGCACGATCTTCAGATTGCACTCGATGGCCACCTTGTTGGGATCGAGCAACAGCTCGGCGACCAGTTCGCCCAGGGTCGTGGCTTCGGTCTCGCGGGGCTCGCCGTTCACGGTGATCTGCATGGGTTTCATGTGACACCTCGCGCGGCGTTTCGCCAGAGGTCACAGGCGGCATGGCGGCTTTGACGCCGCATCAGGCTGGGCTAAAAGGCGCGCCCCTCGCGGATTCTCGTCCGCCCCGCCCGGAACCGCCGCTTGGCCGACCTCGTCATCCATGTCCTGAACGGCCCGAACCTCAATCTGCTGGGGACGCGGGAGCCGGACATCTATGGCCGCGACACCCTGGCCGACATCGAGGCGCGCTGCCGATCCGTGGCCGAGAAGACTGAACTGGTGTTTCGCCAGACCAATCACGAGGGCGAGCTAATCGACTGGGTCCAGGCCGCTGGTCGCGAAGCCCAGGCCCTGGTGCTCAACCCGGCCGGCTACGGCCATACCTCGGTGGCTTTGCTCGACGCCTTGAGGGCCCTGACCATTCCCGTGGTCGAATGCCACCTGTCCAATCCGATGACGCGCGAGCGCTTTCGTCATCGGTCCTATGTGTCGCCGATCGCCGCCGGCGTGATTTCGGGCTTCGGGCCCATGAGCTATGAGCTGGCCGTGCGGGCCGCCCTCGATCTGGCCCGACGGTCGGGTTCGGAACGGGCGCCCGCGTCGGACCGTTCGACCGTCCAGAAAGGCTGAACACCCATGGCCTCCGCCAAGACCCCCCGATCCCGCGCCGCAAAGGGCGCAGCTCCGGCCGCCGCCGCGCCCGCCGACGGCGCTACGGCCGTCACCCCGGCTCCCCGCCCCCGCTCTCGATCGACCATCGACACACTGCTGGTGCGCCAGCTGGCGACGATCCTGAAGGCCACGGACCTGACCGAGATCGAGGTGGAACGCGGCAGCCTGCGGATTTGCGTGAAGCGCGAAACCAAGCTGGT
>CAXBPJ010000258.1:0-3637 GCA_963977325.1 uncultured Brevundimonas sp.
ATGACGGGGACGATCCCTCCCGGCGCTTCCGCCGCCGTCGACCCGGACGTGGCCGAGCTTCAACGCCGCACCTTCGACTGGTTCCGGGACGTCACCCCGATCGAGACCGGCCTGACGCCGGATCGCTGGCCGACCGAGAGCTTCTGTTCGGTGGCCGCCGTGGGCTCGGCCCTGACCGTGTGGCCGATCGCGGTCGAGCGCGGCTGGATGGGCCGCGAGGAGGCCCTGACCCGCACCCTCAACACCCTGCGCTTCTTCCACGACGCGCCCCAGGGAGACGCCCAGGCCGGCATGACCGGCCACAAGGGCTTCTTCTACCACTTCCTCGACATGGACACGGGCCACCGGTTCCGCGACACCGAACTGTCCAGCGTCGACACCAGCCTGTTCCTGGGCGGGGCCCTGTTCGCAGCGCGCTGGTTCGATCGCGACGATCCGCGCGAGGCCGAGGTTCGCCGTCTGGCCCAGGCCATCTACGACCGGGTCGAGTGGCCGTTCATGCAGGTCTATGGCGACGCCTACATCTCCATGGGCTGGCGCCCGGAGAACGGCTTCATCCCCGCCAGGTGGGAAGGCTACAATGAGGCGATGATCGTCATCCTGATGGCGCTGGGCAGCCCGACGCATCCGGTCGGCCCGGAGGCCTGGACGACCTGGACCTCGACCTACGACCGGCTCAGCTGGACCGACCGCTGGGGCCAGCCGCATCTGCATTTCGCCCCCCTGTTCGGCCACCAGTACAGCCATATGTGGGTCGATTTCCGGGGCATCATGGACCCCTATATGCGGGCCAGGGGCTTCGATTATTTCGAGAACAGCCGCCGCGCCGCCTACGCCCAGCAGAAATACGCCGCCGACAATCCGAACGGGCTGGCCGGCTATTCCAGCGAGGTCTGGGGCCTGACCGCCTGCGACGGGCCGGGCGACTTCATCCAGACCATCGACGGGCGCGAGCGGCAGTTCTTCAGCTATTCCGCGCGCGGGCCGGGCGAGCGCGACGACGGCACCCTGGCGCCCACGGCCGCGATCGGCTCCATGCCCTTCGCGCCCGAGATCGTCATTCCGTGCCTCAAGGCGATGAAGGCGCGCTATGGCGAGGCGATCTACACCCGCTATGGCTTCCTGGACTCGTTCAATCCGACCCTGACCGAGACCAGCCGCGACCTGCTGCACGGCGCCATCCAGCCCGGCGTGGGCTGGGTCGCGGACGACTATCTGGGCATCGATCAGGGGCCGATCGTGATCATGACCGAAAACCCCCTGACGGGCCTGGTCTGGGAGCGCATGCGCGGCGAACCGAACCTGCGTCGGGGCCTGGAGCGGGCTGGCTTCACCGGCGGCTGGCTGGATCAGGCCGCCTGATGGACCTGACGCCGCATCGCCGGGGCGCGCTGGGGCTACTCGCGGGCGGTGCGGCGGCGCTTTCCGGCTGCGGCCGGGGCGAGGCCGGGGTCACCACCCTGCGCTTCTGGGCGATGGGCAACGAAGGGACCAATGTCCCCCAGCTGATCCCCGAGTTCGAGCGGCTCAACCCCGGCATCCGGGTCGACGTCCAGCGCCTGCCGTGGACGGCGGCGCATGAGAAGCTTCTAACCGCCTATGCCGGAGATTCGCTGCCGGACGTCGGCCAGATCGGCAACACCTGGGTGTCTGAGCTGACGGCCATCGGCGCCCTGTCGCCCATCCCGGCGGCGGCGGCGGACCTGCTGACAAACCAGTTCGACGCCGTGCTGGACACCAATCGCATCGGCGACCGGATCATGGCCACGCCCTGGTATGTCGACACCCGGCTGATCTTCCACCGCACCGATCTGCTGGCCCAGGCGGGCTATGGCGCCGTGCCGCCGACCTGGGCCGAGTGGAAACAGGCCATGCACGCGGTCAAGCGCGTGGCGCCCGAGGGCAGCTACGCCATCCTGATGCCGGTCAACGAGTTCGAACAGTTGCTGACCTTCGGTCTACAGACCGAGGAGCCGCTGCTGGCCGACGACGCCACGCGCGGCAATTTCTCCAATCCCGGCTTCATCGCGGCCTTGGCCTTCTACAAGAGCCTATTCGACGAGGGCCTGGCCCCCTTGGCCTCGTCGACGCAGATCTCCAACGTCTGGACGGAGTTCGCGCGCGGCTGGTTCAGCTTTTACTTCTCGGGCCCCTGGACCATCAGCGACTTCAAGGCGCGGCTGCCCGCCGACATCCAGGACGCCTGGGCGACCACGGGCGTGCCGGGGCCGACGGGGCTGGGGGCGTCCGCGCCGGGCGGGTCGAGTTTGGCCGTGTTCAATAGCTCGCCGCATCAGGACGCGGCCTGGCGGCTGGTGCGCTATCTGTCCGACCCCCAGGTTCAGGTCCGGTTCCAGGAGATCACCGGCAGCCTGCCGGCGCGGGTCAGCGCCTGGGACGCGCCGGCGCTGGCCGACGATCCCTATGTCCAGCCTTTCGCCGGCCAGCTTCAGAGGGCCCGCGCTGTGCCCAAGGCCCCGGAGTGGGAGCGGATCGTCACCGAGATGCAGATTGTCGCCGAGCGCATGCTGCGGGGCGAATATACCCCCGACACCGCCGCCGCCGAGATCGACCGCCGCGCCGATCGCCTGCTGGAAAAGCGCCGGTGGATGATGGAACGGGGGAGGGCGGTATGACCATGGTCGCCCAGACGCCGCCGGACCCGGTGCATTCGGAGCGGCTGCCCGCCCGGGCGCCCACACTGCGGCGCGGCGGCATCGGGCGGCGTGAGCGGGCGGCGTGGGGGTTTCTGGCGCCGGCCCTGATCGCCATCGCCATTTTCTTCGTTATTCCGGTGGTGTCGGCCCTGCTGCTGAGCCTGACCGATTTCGACATCTACGCCCTGGCCGATCTGGCCAATCTGCGGTTCGTGGGGCTGCGGAACTACGAGCGGCTGCTGGCCAATCCGCTGTTCTGGACGGCGATGCGCAACACCGTCTGGTTCGCGGTGCTGGGCGTGCCCCTGACCATCGCGGCGGCCCTGGGCGCGGCGGTGATCCTGAACGCCCGGACGGTGAGGTGGAGGCCGATCTGGCGGGTGATGCTCTTCGCGCCCTATGTCACCACCCTGGTCGCCACGGCCGTGGTGTGGCGCTACCTGCTGCACACCCGCTACGGCGTGATCAACTGGGGCTTGGACAGCATCGGCCTGCCCGCAGTCGACTGGCTGGGTCAGCCCGAGAGCTCCATCCCCGCCATCCTGATGTTCGTGGTGTGGAAGACCTTCGGCTACAACATGCTGATCTTCCTGGCCGTCCTGCAGACCGTGCCGGACGAACTTTATGAAGCCGCGCGGATCGACGGCGCCGGGCGCTGGAAGCAGTTCCAGCACGTCACCCTGCCGGCCATCGCACCGACCGTGCTGCTGGTCTCCATCATCACCGTGGCGGCCTTTTTCCAGCTGTTCGCCGAGCCCTATGTGATGACTCAGGGCGGACCGGCGCAGTCGACCGTGACCGTGCTCTACTTCATGTACGAAGAGGGCTTCAAATGGTGGAACCTCGGCTCCGCCTCGGCCGTGGCCTTCATTCTGTTCCTCTGCATCCTGGCCGTGACCTTGGTCCAGCTGTGGGTCTCGCGGCGCTTGGCGGGGAGGGAGGCGTGAGGGGTGTCAGCCACACCGCCGTCACCCTCGGGC
>CAXBPJ010000259.1:0-3622 GCA_963977325.1 uncultured Brevundimonas sp.
CGCCTCCAGACCCGACGTGGCGTCGGGATCGAACCGTTCGGGCACGCGCACCCCGGCCGCCTCCACGATCCGGCGGGTCATCCGCTTGTCGTCGCAAATGCTGAGCGCCACCGAGGACGTCAGTTCCGACAGGCTCTCGCGACACCGGATCGAACGCCCGCCCCAGGCCAGGCGGAACAGTCCGCCCTCGGCGTCGATGACCTCGACCCGGATGCCCCGCCGCCGCGCCTCGTCCACGATGATCCGGCCATAAGGATTCAGCGCATGGTCGTCGGCCGGGCCGGTGAACAGCGCCTCGTTGATCGGGTTCTTGCGCTTGACCCCAAAGAAGGACACCCGCCGGAAGCCGAGCTTGTCGTACAGGGCGATGGCCTGGTCGTTGTCGTGCATGACCGACAGGTCCATGAAATTCAGGCCCTGGGTCTTGAAATGCTCGGCCAGCCGCCGGACCAGGGCCTCGCCCACGCCGGGCTGGGTCGCCTGCGGATCGACCGCCAGGCACCAAAGCGACGAGCCGCACTCCGGATCGTCGAAGGCCCGGTTGTGATTCACGCCGGTGACCGTTCCGATCACCTGGCCGGTCGTCGCATCCTCGGCCACCAGATAGGTCAGGGTCCGGTCGTCGCGTCGCGACCAGAATAAGCCCGGCGGCGCCTGGACCATCTTGCGGGTGGCGTAGATGCGGTTGATGGCGAGTTCGTCGGCTTCGGACGCCAGGCGCCGCACCGAAAAGCCGCGCGGCTGCCGGCGACTGGCGCGATAGGTGGCGAGGTCCAGCCGAAAGGTGTGCGACGGGTCAAGGAACAGCTCCTGCGGCGCCTGGGCCAGCAGCACATGCGGATTACGGACATAGAAGGCGATGTCGCGACGGTCCGGCCCCTCGGCCCGCAAGGCCTCGATCAGCGGCCCGGCCGTCGGAAAGGTCTGGGCGAACAACAGCCGGCCCCAGCCGCAATCCACGACGGCGTTCTGCGTCATCACCCCGCCGCCCGCCACCTGCGGCTTCAACCCCTCGTCACGCAGGCGCTTCAGCCGGTGCGCGCGCGAACGCGGCGGGCGCGGCTCAGACGCCATGGGACTGCATCCACATCTCCAGCACCGCCACCTGCCACAGCTCTGATCCGCGCAACGGCGTGATATGGCCGGTTGGGTCGTCGAAAAGCCGCTGCAAATAGTCCGGTTGGAACAGGCCCCGCTCCCGCGCGGCCTGACTGGTCAGGGCGTCACGCACCATCTCGAGGTAGGGTCCCTGAATGTATTTGAGCGCCGGCACCGGGAAATAGCCCTTCTTGCGGTCGATGACCTCGGACGGGATCACCTGCCGCGCGGCCTCCTTCAGCACCCCCTTGCCGCCCTGGGCCAGTTTCAGCTCGGGCGGGATGCGGCCGGCCAGTTCGACCAACTCGTGGTCCAGGAACGGCACCCGCGCCTCCAGCCCCCAGGCCATGGTCATGTTGTCGACCCGCTTGACGGGATCGTCGACCAGCATCACCTGGCTGTCGAGCCTCAGCGCCTTGTCCACCGGCGTCTCGGCGCCCGGCCTGGCGAAATGCGCCTCGACCAGGGCCCGGCTGACGTCCGTGTCGGCCACATAGTCCCCATTCAGCTGGGTCTTCAGGGTTTCGTGGTCGCGGTCGAAGAAGGCCCGGGCGTAGTCCCCGACCGGATCGTTGGAGCCCACCAACGGCGGGTACCAGTGGTAGCCGGCGAAGACCTCGTCCGCCCCCTGGCCGGACTGCACCACCTTGATGTGTTTCGAGACCTCCTGGCTGAGCAGGTAGAAGCCGACGTTGTCGTAGGAGACCATCGGCTCCGACATGGCCCGGATGGTCCCCGGCAGGGCCTGCATCAGCCGCGCGTGCGGCACGAAGATCTGGTGGTGGTTGGTGTCGTAGTGTTTGGCGATCAGGTCTGAATAGACGAACTCGTCGCCCTTCTCGCCATTGGCTTCCTCGAAGCCGACCGAGAAGGTCATCAGCCCGGTCTGGCCCATCTCGGCCAAGAGGCCGACGACCAGGCTGGAATCCACGCCTCCTGACAGCAGCACCCCCACCGGCACATCCGCCACCATGCGCCGGCGCACGGCGGTCCTCAGGCTGTCCAGCACCCGGTCGCGCCAGTCCTCGGCGGTGAGACCCGCGTCCTCCGCGCGCCGCGTCATGTCGGACGTCCAGTAGAGCCGGTCGCGCGCCGAGCCGTCCGGCTGAATCGTGCGGATGGTCGCCGGCGGGAATTTCGACACGCCCTTCAGGATGGTGTGCGGCGGCGGCACGACCGCGTGGAAGCTCATGTAGTGGTGCAGCCCGACCGGATCGATCGCCGTGTCCACGTCGCCGCCGGCCAGCAGCGCCGGCAGGGTCGAGGCGAAGCGCAGCCGCCTGCCCTTCTCCGCCAGGTACAGCGGCTTGATGCCGAACCGGTCGCGCGCGATCACGACCACGCCGGTGTCCCGCTCGTGCAGCACGAAGGCGAACATGCCCAGGAACCGGTCGACGCAAGCGTCGCCCCACTCCTTCCAGGCCTTGATGATCACCTCGGTGTCGCCGGTGGAGAAGAACCGGTGGCCCCTGCCCTCCAGTTCGGCGCGCAGCTCGGGGTAGTTATAGAGGCAGCCGTTGAAGGCCAGGGTGATGCCCAGCTCGGAATCGACCATCGGCTGCTGGGCCTTCTCGGTCAGGTCGATGATCTTCAGCCGGCGATGACCCAGGCCGACGTTCCCCCTCAGGACCAGGCCCGCTCCATCGGGCCCGCGCGGCGCGAGGGCGTCGGTCATTCGTTGCAGCGCGCCGGCGTCGGCCGGCCGCCCGTCGAAATTGATTTCGCCGCTCAGACCGCACATGGCCCCTCCTTGAATCGTGGAAGCAGCGTCCACAAATAGTTCCGACACGAAGGGATTCAACCCGATGCGCCCGGATTTGGTCACAAACCCTCACGTCGCCACTCCTCCCGACGATCCCGAAAGAGCCCTCGTTCGTGGCGTGCGCCGGATGGCCCAGGCCATCGAGCTGCGCTCGCGGGAGATCGCGCGGCTGACCGGCCTGACCATTCCCCAACTGGTGGTGTTGCAGTCGGTTCAGTCTCTGGGCGAGGTCACGACCCAGGCGGTCTCGCGCGACGCCGCCATGTCCCCGCCCACCGTGGTGGCGGTGTTGGATCGGCTCGAAGCCAAGGGGTTGGTCGAACGCTACCGCTCAACCCGTGATCGCCGCGTCGTCCATCTGCGCCTGACCGACGGCGGCCGCCAGGCCTTGGCCGACAGCCCAGGCCTGTTGGGCGCGCGCTTCATGACCGCCTTCGGCGACTTGCCGCTGGCTGAGCGTCAGGTGTTAGCCCGGGCGATCGGACGGATGGCCACCCTGATGGCGGGCGCGGCGGCCGAAACCGAAGCTCCGACCGCCGATCCGGGGAGTTAGGAGCCTGTCGCCTGAGCGTCCGGCGCAGTCGTGGCGGAGGGTGGGTTCACCGACACCACCGTCGCCTTCCATGCCGTCTCCGGCCGAAGATAGCGCTGGGCGGCCGCCTGGACATCGGCGGGGGTCACCGCCTCCAGGGCGCTGATCGCGGGGGGGATCTGCTCCACGTCGCCGGGCTTCTCCACGATGTCAGACAGTTCCGACAGCCA
>CAXBPJ010000260.1:0-3619 GCA_963977325.1 uncultured Brevundimonas sp.
TCGCCACGCCGACAAGCACGTCCCGCGCTTGGCTCAGGTTCTCGCCGTAGCCGACGGTGAAATTGATCTCGATCCGCCGCGTGTGCTGCCCGGACAGATTGATGATCACGTCGCTGAGGACCTGGGAGTTCGGCACCACGATCTTGTGGTTGTTTGCGTTCGACATCTGGGTGACGAACAGATCCAGCCGCTGCACCGATCCCGTGACCTCGCCGATGGTCACCACGTCGCCGACCCGGTAGGGCCGCAGCACCAGCAGCATCACCCCCGCCGCCACGTTCGACAGCGTGCCCTGAAGCGCCAGCCCGACCGCCAGGGACGCGGCGCCCAGGACTGCGAGGATCGAGGTGGTCTGCACGCCCAGGCGCTGCAGCACCATGATCAAGCCGACGATCAGCACCACAACGCGCACCACCTGGGTCGCGAAGCTCAGCACCGTGGGGTCGTGACGGAAGCCGCGCACCCTGCCCAGCACGCGACGCGCCGAATGGGCGGCCCAGCGCGAGGCGATCAGGGTGCCGACCAGGATGGCCAGGGCTATGGTCAGGTTGACCGCCAGGTCGCCGGCCATTTCGGTCAGCTTGGCGATCATGGCGGCGTCGATGGCCAGGGCGCGCTGGCCCTCCACCGCCGCCTGTTCGATGGGATTGAGGGGGGAGGTCATGCCCCGGTCGTAACGCCCTGGACGTCGATTGGAACCCCGCCGGGCCAAATCTCCGCGCACGAAAACGCCCCGGAAGCGGACTTCCGGGGCGTTCGTTACTCACACATGAGTTGAGCGAGGCGCGGTTGCTCGGACCTCAGCCTAGTTGAACAGGCCCGCGATGACGGCGGTGATCAGGCCGCCGGCGACGGCGGCGAGAACCACGTCATTGCCAGAGCGGACGTACTGGTATCCGCGGGGCGGGGCGCGCAGGCCATAGCGGTTGTAGTCGTGAATCACGTACCGGCTGTCACGATAGGCGTACGGCATGCGGTCGCCATAGCTCCAGCTGCGGTAGGCGTAGCCGCTCGGGGCGTAGTAGCGCGGCGCGTTGTAGCGGCGCTGGGCCCGCTGCCAGCGTTCGTACTGGCGCACGTCCTGGCGATACTCGCGACGATCCTGACGCATCTCACGGCGGTAGTCGCGACGATCCTCGCGGCGATCCTGACGGAACTCGCGACGGTCGCGGCGATCCTCGCGGCGCTCCCAACGGTCACGCGGTTGCGCTTCGGCGGCGACGGTGGCGGCCGAGGCGGCGCTGGCGCCGAGGGTGGTGACGCCCATGATCGCGGCCATGGCCGCGGTGGCGATCTTCATTCGGGTCTTCATGGCGGCGATTCCTTTCGACTGAACCCCTGATGAGGTCTGTCCTAAAGGGTCGCCATGGAACCGCGTCTGAACGGCGATGGTCACCTGAGGTTCATCTTCGCGGCCGATCCCGGCGCGTCTCAAGCAGCGAGGGCACATCGCCGACGGATCATCCGGACGCGGAGGGCGTTGGCCTGAGATGACCGCGTCCGGACCCCGATCATGAGCGTCGCCTTCACCCGGGAAGAGGACCTGGAGGCGACGGCGGCCGATCTCCCCGATCGGCCGATCTCGTCGCACCCGAACCTAGTCACCCCCGCAGGGCTGGCCGCCATCGACGCGGCTCTGGCCGAGGCGCGCGCCGCCTATGCGGCCGCGCAGGCCAAGGGCGACATCGAGGCCGATCGGACGGCCATGGCGCGGGCCACCCGCGATCTGCGCTACTGGTCCGCGCGCCGCGCCTCGGCTCAACTCATCGAACCCACCGAGCCGGCCGGCCGGGTCCGCTTCGGTGGTGGGGCTACCATTGAGCGCGACGACGGGCGGGTCGAAACCTGGCGCATCGTCGGAGAAGATGAGGCGGATCCCAAGGCAGGCAGCGTCAGCCATGTCTCTCCGCTCGCCCGCGCACTGATCGGCCGGGAGGTCGGCGACGAGATCAGCATCAATGGCCGATTGGCCGAGATCACCGCCGTCGACTGAGCTGCTTGCGGCGTGATGTCTCGGCGGCGAAGCTGAGCCTTCCGCGTTAGAAGACATCCCTCTCCGCGCCAGAACCCGCATGCCGCCGCTGATCACCGACAGTCCCGAATGGATGACCCTGGCCCTCTATGCGGCGGGGGCGGCCTTGATCCTGATTTTACTGTTCCGGCTGCCGTATGTGGGCAAGGCGCTGAGAGCGATCCTGTCCTATGGCCTGCTAGCCTTCTTCCTGTTCCTGCTGCTGCAGCAGGCCCAGTTCGATCCGACCCTGTCCCGCTTCGCGGACCGACTGGGGATGAGCCGGCAACAGGTGGTGGGTGAGGAGGTGCGCATCCCGCTCTCGCCCGATGGCCACTTCTGGGTCGAGGCGTCGATCAACGGGGTGGAGCGGCGCATGCTGGTCGACACCGGCGCCACCCTGACCGCCCTGACGCTCGAGACCGCCGAGGCCGCCGGGATCGAGCGCGGCGACAGCCTAGTGCCTGTGGTCGTGCGCACCGCCAACGGCGTGGTTCGAGCCGAAACCGGCACGGTCGAGACGCTTCAACTGGGGGGGATCGAGGCGCGCGACATCCGGGTCATGGTCTCCCCAGCCTTCGGTGGCATCGAAGTGCTGGGCATGAACGTGTTGTCAGAACTGGGCTCGTGGCGCGTCGAGGATCGCACCCTGATCCTGGCGCCCTGATCCTCGTGCGCGTCGGCTCCTTCCCATCGCCGAAAGGAGCCGGCGCAGGCTTAGCGCGCCAGGTCGTAGACGCCGGTGATGTCGATGCGAACGGTCAGTTCGCCGGCGGACACGGGGGTGGAGGCGGCCGCGTCGGCGGACTGAAGCGCCACGCGGTACATCGGCATGGGCGGCTGGGGCTGATAGCCGCCGGCCTCGGTCAGGCTACGCAGGCCGGCGAGGCGCAGGCCAGTCGCTTGGACATAGACCTCAGCCTTGTTCTGGAGCGCGCGGACGGCGAGCTGGCGGGCCTGGTTTTCGGCTTCGGTCGGGTCGATCAGGCCGAAGGTGATGCCGTCGATCTGATTGACCCCGGCGGCGACCACGGCGTCGGCGGTGGTTCCGACGGCCTCGACATCGCGCACCAGGACCGTGACGCGGTTGGTGGCCTGATAGCCGCGCAGGCGGGGCGGCTGATCCTGGACGTAGTCATATTGGGCCTGCAGGTTGAGGCCCGAGGTCTGGATGTCGCGCTCGGCGATGCCCGCGCCGGTCAGGGCGCGCATCACCCGGGTCATGCGCTCGGCGTTCTGGGCCATGGCCTCGGCGGCGGTCGGGGCCTCGGTCACCACGCCAAAATTGATGTCGGCCTTATCGGGCGCGATCTTGACCTCGCCGTGGGCGGCCAGGTTGAGGGCGGGATACTGGGCCATGATCTGGACCTGCTGGGCCGGGGCGGCCGGCTGGGATTGCGCGAGGGCCGGGGCGGCGCCGGCGACGAGCGCCAGGGCGGCGGCGGCGGAGGCGGCCAGGGGACCGGCGAGTCGGATGCGGGACATTGAGAGACACTCCTCTTGCGCGCCGGCGGGGACCGGCGTCGTGACACGGCGGGTCTAGCCACGTTCATCTGAATGAACGGAAGGGCGGCCGGTCAGTTTCGGTTCATCAGGGGGACAAGGCGG
>CAXBPJ010000261.1:0-3608 GCA_963977325.1 uncultured Brevundimonas sp.
TCAAGCCCGAGGGTGACGGCTCCCTTTTTTCACTCCGCTTTCGCCGCCACCGGGTCCATCTCATAGACCTTGCCGCAGTATTCGCAGGTGACGCGAATCTTGCCGTCGTCTTCGGCCATGTCTGCGCGCTCCTCCGCCGGGAAGGAGGCCAGCATGCCCTCGACCCGCTCGGCCGAACAGCGACATTCGGCGCGGAGCGGCCGGGCGTCTTCCAGCCGGACGCCGTCCTCGTGGAACAGGCGGTGCAGCAAAGTGGCCGGGGTGATGGTGGGGTCGATCAGTTCGTCGTCGCCCAGGGTCTGGAACAGGGCGCGGGTGCGCTCCCACACCTCCTCGGTCGAGCCGCGCGTCTCGTCGGCGGCGATCACCTGGATCATGGCCCCGCCCGCGCGCCAGCGGCGGGTCTCGCCGTCCAGCACCTCGCCGACAGCCAGTCGGACCTGCGTCGGCACCTGTTCGGACTGGGCGAAATAGTGCTCGGCGCACAGCGACAGGCTCTCGCCCTCGATGGGGGTGACGCCCTGGGTGCGTTCGAAGTCGGGGCCGCGATCCAGGGTCATGATGAACACGCCCTGGCCAAGCAGGCTCTGGGCCCCGGGCCGGGCAAAGCCCTGGCTGGCGGCGGCGACCTCGGCAGGGTCGAAGCGGCAATAGCCGCGCAGGGTCCCGTCTGTGCCGTAGTCGGCCACGACATAGCGCACCGGACCGTCGCCCTGAGCCTGGACCAGCAGGCGGCCTTCGAACTTGAGGCTGGAGCCGATCAGGGCGGCCAGGGCGCAGCACTCGCCCAGCAGGGCGGCGACCGGCTCGGGATAGGCGTGGGCCGACAGCACGGTGTCGATGGCGTCGCCCAGGCGCACGAGGCGGCCGCGCACGGGCCAGCCCTCGATCTGAAAGGCGGCGGCCAGATCGTCGGTGGGGACAGTGGCGGGAGAGGCGGGCGTGGGGGCGCTCACGGCGAAGCTTTCGTCTATGGAGGGATAGGGCGGCTAGATAGGCGCCCGACGACGGCGGTTTAAGGGGCGGAACCGGGCGGGCGCGCGGCCCGTTCCGATCAGGCGAGGACGAGGGCCCGAATGGCGACGCGCGCACGATTGAAACCCCTGAAAGATCAGGCGCTGGTGATCACCGGCGCCACGTCCGGTATCGGCCTGGCCACCGCGCGCCGCGCGGCGCGGGCGGGGGCGTGTGTCTTTCTCGTGGCGCGCGGTGAGGATGATCTCAGGGCGCTGTGCGAGGAGATCCAGCGTGACGGGGGCCGCTGCGCCTGGGCCGTCGCCGATGTCGCCGACATCGACGCCCTGCGCGAGGCCTCGGACAAGGCCGTGCGGCTGTTCGGCGGCTTCGATACCTGGGTCAACAACGCGGGCGTGTCGATCTTCGGCCCGATCAAGGACACCAGCCTGGAAGACCAGAGACGGCTGTTCGAGACCAACTACTGGGGCGTGGTCAACGGTTCGCTGGTGGCGGCGGAGCACCTGAAGGAAAAGGCGGCCGGCGGGGCGATCATCAACGTCGGCTCGATCCTGTCGGACGCGCCCGTCCCGGTGCAGGGCGTCTATTCCGCCTCTAAACACGCGGTGAAGGGGTTCACCAACGCCTTTCGAATGGAGTTGATGCGCGAGCAGGCTCCCGTGGCGGTGACCCTGGTCAAACCCTCGGCGATCGACACGCCCTACAACAAGCACGCTCGGAACCTGATGGGTCAGGCCTTCCACAATCCGCAGCCGGTCTACGCCACCCATGTCGTCGCCGACAGCGTTCTGCACTGCGCCTCCCACCCCATTCGCGAGATCACCGTGGGCGGGGGAGGGCGGCTGATCGCCAGCTTCTACTCGGCCCTGCCCGGCCTGGCCGAGCCCCTGTTCGCCCGGTTCGCGCCCTCGATGATGCGCGATCGCCATTCCGATTATCAGCCGTACGACGACGGGCTCTACGACCCGACCGACGACGGCCTCGAAGAAGAGGTTCATTACCCCATGGTTCGCCAGTTCTCCGTCCTCGCCGAAGCCCGCAAACATCCCGGAATCACCGCCGGGGCCCTGGCCACGGTCGCCGTCTTCGGCGTCGCCGCCATTCTGCTGAGCCAGCGGACCGGCCCGACCCGGCTGCAGGCCATCCGTCAGCGCATGGACCCGCGTGACTGGGCCCGCGAACTGCATCTGGCCGAGCGATTCGAGGCGGTCGCCGACGCCTTGTCCGGTCGCGCCCATGACGCGACCGCTCAGGCCGCCGATCTCGGGGCCTACGCCGGCGCCAAGGCGTCGCGCTGGGGCGGCCGGGCCAAGCACGCGGTCGAGGATGCGGGCCTGCGCGCCCGCGACGGCGCGTTCGGCCTGTGGGACCGGGTGCGCGGCCGCCTGCCCGCGGAAAGCGCTGGCCACCGCGCCGGCCGCTATGCGCGCTCGACGGGCCGCTTCGCCAAAAACCACGCGGTCGAGGGCGTGACGCTCGCAGCGCTGGCCACTATCGCCGCCGCCGTCGGCGCCGCCCTACTGGACGAGCGTCGCGACCGCTTGGAGTGATCATCGGCGCGCCGACGGTGACAGGTGAAGCGGTGTCGGTCACAACCGGCGCATGGCCGTTCCGAGCTTCCTCTTCGATTTCGATTCGACCCTGATTGGCTTCGAGACGCTTGAGGCGCTGGCCGAGGTGGCCTTGCCGTCAGGCGCGGAAGGCGACGCCGCGCGAGCCGAGATCAGTCGGCTGACCGACGCCGCCATGGCCGGCGATCTGGCCTTCGAGGAGGCTCTGACACAGCGACTTGAGCTGCTGAGCCTTCGTCGCGAGCACGTCGCCTCGGTTGCGGCCCGAGCCACTGCGGCCCTCGCGCCCTCCGTTGCGCGCAACAGCGCCTTTTTCCGGGATCACGCCGATCAGATCTTCATCCTGTCGGGTGGGTTTCGCGAGGTGATCGCGCCCGTGGCGGAACGGCTGGGCATGTCGCCGGACCACATCCTGGCCAACGACCTAATCTATGACGCCGATGGGCGGGTCGTGGGGGTGGATTGGGGCAATCCGCTCTCGCGGTCGGGGGGCAAGGCCGAGGCGGTGCGAACTCTGGGTTTGGCCGGGGACGTGGTCTTGGTCGGTGACGGGTGGACCGACGCCGAGGTGCGGCTGGCCGGGGCGGTCGATCGCTTCTACGCCTTCACCGAAGTGGTGCGACGCCGGTCGGTGCTCGAGGCGGCGGACGCGGAGGCCCGCTCGCTTGACGAAGTGCTGCATGCCGAGGGCGTGGACGGCCGTTGGTCGTTCCCGCGCAGCCGGCTGAAGGTGCTGCTCCTCGAAAACGTGCATCCCGCCGCCCTCGCCCGGCTGGAGGCGGAAGGCTATTCGGTCGAGACCGAGACCGGAGCGCTGGACGAGGAGGCCCTGATCGAGCGGCTGAAGGGCATTCACGTGCTGGGCGTCCGCTCCAAGACCCAGGTCAGCCGCCGCGTGATCGAAGCCTCCGAGCGGCTGGTCGCCGTCGGCGCCTTTTGCATCGGCACCAACCAGATCGACCTGGAGGTGGCTTCGGAGCGCGGCATCGCAGTGTTCAACGCGCCCTACTCGAACACGCGCTCGGTGGTCGAGCTGGCCATCGGTCTGGCTATCGCCCTGAT
>CAXBPJ010000262.1:0-3600 GCA_963977325.1 uncultured Brevundimonas sp.
CCCCGACACAGGCAACATGGAGGTGCTCCACCTCTATGGCGACGACGCGCAGCGGGACCGCTGGCTCGATCCGCTGATGGCCGGCGAGATCCGCTCGGCCTTCCTGATGACCGAGCCCGAGGTGGCCTCCTCGGACGCCACCAACATCCAGACCCGGATCGAACGCGACGGCGACCACTACGTCATCAACGGCCGCAAGTGGTGGTCGACCAACATGGCGCATCCGAACGTCGCCATGACCATCGTCATGGGCAAGACCGACCCGGACGCCGCCACCCACCAGCAGCAGAGCCAGATCATCGTGCCGGTCGATACGCCGGGCTTCCGCGTCGAGCGGATGCTGTCGGTGTTCGGCTATGACGAAGCGCCGATCGGCCACGCCGAGGTGGTGCTGGACAATGTGCGAGTGCCCGCCGCCAACCTGATCGCCGGCGAGGGCAGGGGGTTCGAGATCGCCCAGGGGCGGCTGGGCCCGGGCCGCATCCACCACTGCATGCGCACCATAGGCGCCGCCGAGCGGGCCCTGGAGCTGATGGTCGAACGCCTGCTCAGCCGCACGGCCTTCCGCAAAACCATCGCCGAGCATTCGGTCTGGGAGCAGCGCGTCGCCGAGGCCCGCACCAATATCGAGATGTGCCGCCTGCTGACCCTCAAGGCCGCGTGGATGATGGACGAGGTCGGGGCCAAGGGCGCCAAGTCTGAAATCGCCCAGATCAAGGTCGCGGCCCCGAAGATGGCGCTGAAAGTCATCGACGACGCCATCCAGGCCTTCGGCGGCGCCGGGGTCTCGGCCGACACGCCTCTGGCCGAACTCTACGCCGGCATCCGCACCCTGCGCATCGCCGACGGTCCGGACGAGGTGCACAACCGCACGATCGCGCGGCTGGAGTACGCGAAGGCGAGGGATTAGGGACTAGGGACTGGGTTGGCTCGCCCGAAGCCATTTTGTCTGATCCCTAATCCCTAACCCCCCCCATCGTCGTCCCTTCCCGGATCCAGGCTGTTGTCGACATCGGCGTCGATGCCCGACCGGTTGGAGGGGAAGGCCAGGGCCATCAGGCCCCAGGCCAGGCCCGCCGTGCCGATCATGCCAATGCCCAGAGCGATCCAGCCGTGCACCGACATCTCGCCGCCGCCCAGCGCTCCCCACAGCCAGTTCATCAGTCCCACCGCCACGGCGGCCACCAGAACGGCGAAACCCAGCGCCAGGCCGAACCGGACCAGGCGCTGGATCATGGGTGATCTCCGCTCAGATCGGGATTAGCGCTGGACCCACTGGCCTTGAGCGTTCCTGTACCATTCACCCGAGCTGATGCGGGGCAGCAGTTGGCTTTCGAACATCCGGGCTCCGGCCACGGCGGCCGAAACGCCAGCCTCGGCGCCCCGATTGGCATAGGCCTGACGGCGGGCGTTGTTGGTCACGGGGATGGCCTGCTGGGGGTCGGCGCTGGTCGAGGTGCGCACCCCGACATAGCCGTCAGCCTGCTCGCCCACCTCGCCGCGCGATTTGGCGGCGTCGATCAGAGCCTTCTGGGCGCCGGTCTGGGCCAGCGCGGTTCCTGCCAGGGCAACGCCCATGGCCAGGGCCACGGCGCCGGCGGCGAAGACGGCTTTCAGATGGTCGGGTCGGGTCACGGTCTTGATGAAGTCGGTCATGGTTTTCAGCCCCTCCTTGAGGGTCAGAACAGGTTCGGGTTTTCTTGCAGCAGGGCTCGGAGTTCCTCGTCCAGCCGCACCCGCACGTCTGCGTCCAATTTGGCGTAGATCTGGATCGGATCAACCTGCAGCCGCACAGTCGGGGTGCAGGCCGCGGCCCCCACGGCCATCAGCGCGGCCGACATGGCCAGCGGCGCCGCCAGCCGGCGAGCGATCGATTGGGGCGGCTGGCTCATGGCGCTCTCCTGCGGCGTTTTCGTTCCAACGCCGACCATACAACGCTTACGGTGCTGAACCGGTTCTGAACGGTCAAGGCTCCACCGGTTCAGCTACCGACTCGTCCTCGCCGCGACGCGCCCGCTGCAACGCCAGGAAGTCCGACGCCAGTTGGTTGGCGTTGATCGTGGTGTCCAGCGTCAGATCGATCTCGGTGCCGCTCGGCAGGGGCAGTTCTCGGTTCAGGAACTCGCGCGAGATCAGCTCGAACACCGAAAGGCGCAGGTCCTGTCTCTGCGGCGGATCATGCCGCCCCTTGATGGAGAACAGCACCCCCAGCCGCCCCTCCGGCAGGCTGTTCACATCCGCCGACAGAGTGTCGAAGGCCAGGTTTTCCATCGCCTGATAGGCCAGGTCCTGCACCGTGTTCTCCGACACTTCGCCGCCGCCGCCGGCCGCCACCTCGCTCAGCGCCTCGCGATTGATCGACAGCCGGCCCGGCTCAACCGCCGCGATCGAGCCTCCCCGAATGCGCACCCCGGCCTCGCGGCTGTAGGTGAAGGGCAGACGCCCGGACACCACCGCGTCCATCGCCACCTTGTCGGCGAAGTCGGAGGCGGCGACCACCTCGCCCAGTTGCACCCGATCCAGCACGAGCACCCCGGACCACTCGCCTTGGCCGTTCAGCGGATACTCGGTCGGCTCGACCCGCACCACGCCTCCGGCCACCGCCAGCTCGAACGCCCCGACGTTCAGGCTGTCGGCGTCCAGTTCGAAATCCAGCTCCACCTCGGTCAGGGGCGTGAAGGCGCCGATGCTGCGCACCGTCAGCCGCTGGCCCGGCGCGGTGATCGGCGGCGTCAGGCTGATCAGCTCGATGCGCCCCGCCAGACCCTCGACCGGCCCGGCTGGGCTGACGAAATCCAGGCCGTCCGTGGAGACCACGCCCGAGCTGGTCACCCCCGCCGGGGTCCAGTCGAACCGGCCGGAGAAGGCGGCCTGGCCATTGACCGGCTCGTCCACGTAGCCGGCCACCAGAGGCGTCAGGTCGTCGGGCTGCAGGCCGCCCTCGGCGAAGGTTAGCTGCGGCAGGGTGATGATCACGCCCCCGGCCTCCAGCCGCCCGTCGTGCTGGATCTCGGCCCGGCCCAGCGCCGTCCCCAACCGCGCCAGGTCGAAGCCGCCGGTCCAGCGCTCGTCCGACAGCCGCGCCTGTCCGCTCGCCGCCAGCGGTCGGAACCTCACCGGCTCGGCCAGATCGACCAGACCGGCCCGCGCCACATCGGCGACCAGATCGAGCGTCCCCGGCCCGCCGTCGACGGCGACCGCGCCTTCCGCCTCGCGCACTCCGGCCTCGAAGCTCGGGATATCGGCAGCCACGCCGGCCATCCGGCCCTGAGCCCGCCAGGCGCCGTCGCGCACGGTCACGAGCGGCGCGTCGCCGGGACAGAAGTCGCCCGAGACATCCTCCGCGTCGTTCTCGCCCAGCTCCAGCATCGCCGCCGTCACGTCCAGGCATCGCGAAGGCCGATAGGTCAGCACCCCGCCGCCCTGGGTCAGCGTCCCGGCCGTGTCGACCGTCAGCCCGCGCGCCAGGCCGAAGTCCAACGCCGCCGTTCCCGCCAGATCGGCTGTGAAGCCGCTGTCGGTCAGCCGCCAGCGGGGGATGTCGATTCGCGCCTGGGGCAGGCCCTCACCGCGCGTGGCGACCAGCCGCATCGCGCCGCC
>CAXBPJ010000263.1:0-3595 GCA_963977325.1 uncultured Brevundimonas sp.
CGCCCTGGAAGCCCGGATCCAGCCGAGCCAGCTCTGCGGCGAGCCGGATTTGGCGCGGCTGATAGGCGGGCATATCGCCCCGGGCCTCGCGCTCCTCGAACTGGTCGAGGAAACGGTGCGGATCCGTGGTGTCGAGGTCGGCGAAGGCGGCGGGGTCATAGGTCCACCAGGCGCTGGTCAGCAGACGCTGGATCATAGCCTCGTCAAAACGGTAGCGGACCACGCGCGCGGGCGAGCCGGCGACGATGGCGTAGGGTGCGACGTCCCTCGTCACGATCGACCGGGCGCCGACCACCGCGCCGTGCCCAATTGTGACCCCGCGCGCCAGCAGCGCGCCCATGCCGATCCACACGTCGTTGCCGACCACCGGCGGCGGCTTGGCCGCGTTTTCCAGCGGAGTGCGAGGCATGGAGGCGCCACGACTGGCCAGGTAATCACGGTAGATGGGGTAGTTGGCGTAGTCGAAGCCGCTGGTCGACAGGCGGCTTGTGGGATGGTTCGGGGGCATGACGCCCACCAGCGTCGCGATCGAACAGAACCGGCCGATGCGGATCGTGCGGAACGGCGACCGACTGTACGAATGTGCGCCCATGGAGAAGAAATGCCGCCCTCCGGCCGCGAAGGCGCAGTAGGGTTCGACCACCACATCGGCCGGAACGACAACACGACGACGAAGAAACCGCGCCTTCGCCTTGGGCGCCCGCTTGAACGTCGGGTAGATGTTGTTGTCGAGCAGGAACTCAGTCTGGGCCGCATTCAGGACGCCAGTGTATGTCATGCCGTCACATAGACGCGTCACGCGGCGCGGAGAAAGGGTCGCCGGTCACATCATGGGGGAGGTCGTCAATCTTCGGCTGGCAAGGAAGGCGCGGGGCCGGGCTGTGGCCAAGGCCAGGGCTGCTGAAAACCGCGCGGCAAGCGGCCGCGGCAAGGCTGAAAGGCAGCTCGCCGATGCAGAACGGTTGCGACTCGACCGAGCGCTGGACGGCTCGCGTCGATCACCGGACGACGGTTAGCGGCGCGCCGCCGACAGGGCTGCGGCCTCCGCCCGAAGCCGGACAGCCAGCATTCCGGCATTCAGCAGCGAGAAAACCAACGCATGGACAGGCAGCCCGAACGCCAGCGGCAGGACCGCGATCTCCGCCGAGACGATCCAGTAGTTGGGATGTGACACCCATCGATATGGCCCTCGCCGGATCAGCGGCGCGCCGGGCAGGCTGATGATGCGGGTGGTCCAGCGTTCGCCAAGAGTGGCGATGACCCAGACCCTGCCCAGTTGGAGCACGGCGAAAATCGCCAGTAAGGCTAGGTTCGCCGGGCGATCCCACGCCAGAAGCCACAGGCCCGCCAGCCACCCCGCGTGCAACAGCACGATCAGCGGATAATGGCCGTCGCCCGTCTCGACGGCGCCGCGCGCCAGCAGCCGGCGGGTGTTGCGGCGGGCCAGCGCCAGTTCGCCCAGCCTCTGAACGGTGACGAAGGCGAGGATCAGGACCGAGAGCATCATGGCGCGGCGAGGGTCACCGTGCTGACCGTGAAGCCGGGACCGAGCGCCGCCAACACCGAGCGCGGCGGCAGGCCGGCGCGGCGGGCGCGATCGAGCACATGAAGCACGGTCGGCGCCGACATGTTGCCGTGGTCGGCCAGGACGACCCGCTCGTGATCGAGCGCGCCCTGAGCCAGGGAAAGGGCCGTCTCGATCGCCTGGATCACCTTCGCGCCGCCGGGGTGGCAGAGAACGCGGTCGATATCGTCGAACTCGAGCCCCTGGCCGGCCAGCATGGTCTCCATGGCGGAACGAAGATTGTCGCGAGCGAACGGCGGGATGGCGCGGTCGAAGATCACCCCGAACCCGGTCGGGTCGACGCGCCAGCCCATGATGTCGAGGGTGTCGGGCCAGGTGTGCTCGGCGGCGCCCTCGATCCGGGCGACGCCGCCGTCGCCGGAGCCCAGCACGCAGGCCGCGGCGCCATCGCCGAACAGCGCCGTGGCGACAATGTCGGCCTTGGTCAGCTTGTCGGTGCGGAACGACAGGGTGCAGACCTCGACGACCACCAGCAGCACCTTGGATCCCGGCGTGGCGCGGGCAAGGCGGGCGGCCAGGGCCAGGCCGGTGGCGCCGCCGGCGCACCCCAGGCCGAACACGGGAACGCGGGCCGCGTCGGGACGGAAGCTGATCCGCGTCATCGCCCGCGCCTCCAGGCTCGGCGTCGCAATGCCTGTCGAGGACACGGTGACGATGAGGTCGATGTCCGCGCCCGTTAGGCCCGCCTCATCCAGGGCGGCCGCGGCCGCGGCGGCGAACAGCGCGTCGGCGGCGTCGAGATAGGCAGCGGTGCGTTCCGTCCAGTCGTGGGGCTCCAGATACCAATCCAGCGGCATGGCGGTCTGGCGCGTGCGAATGCCGGCCGTCTCGAACACGGGCGCCATCCGCTCGAAACCCGGAAAGCGATCGCGAAACAGCCCTCGCGCCGCTGCGAGGGCGTCGGCCTGACGCAGGGTGTGCGGCGCGGCGGCGGTGGCCAGGCCCAACAGAGCGACGGGGATGGTCATGAAAGGCAGGTTCCGGCTGAACGGCGGGTCAGCTCCAGATACGAACCCTATTGAGCAACAGGCGCGTCACGCACCGGTTCCGATAAAGCTCAGTCTTCCCGCGCTATGACGTGTTTGCCGCGTACCATGCGCACGAGAGGGCGAGCAGGCGCCTTGCCGGCCAGACGCTCCGCGATCTCGCCAAGCACGAAACGGGTGATGGCGGGCGGGTCGAGCGCCAGGGCGTCGTCGATGGTCAGCCAGGCGATCTCATCCAACTCTCCCGATCCGGCCGTGGGCTCGGGATGCAGCAGGGCCTCGGCGGGCGCCATGAAGAAGCGGGCGTCGAACCGGCGGGTGCGGCCGGGCGGGGTGACGGCGCGCGCGATGTATTCCAGCGGGGCAAGGGTCGGCAGGGCGCCGGCGGCGCGGAACTCCCGCCACGGCCCGGCGACGGACGCAGGCGGCGCCGACCGGGCCAGCATCAGACCGGTCTCTTCGAAGGTCTCGCGGATGGCGGTCAGGGCCAGGGCCCGGGCGCGTCCCTCAGGCATCTCGCGGGCCAGGGCCTGGGCGGTCGCGGGGGAGAGATCATCGGCGGCGCTCGCCGTGTGATCCGCCCGATCGATCCGGCCACCGGGAAAGACCCAGCGCGAGGCCATAAAGACGTGACCCGGCGCCCGACGGCCCATCAGCACCTCGGGGTGATCGCACCCGCGCGTGAGGATCAGGGTGGCGGCGTCCTTGGTCCGTTGGCGGGTATCGGCACGCGGCGCGTCGGCCAGGTCGCGGGCGGGGTCGAAGGGCTGGGACATCGACGTCACCTCTCCGCGCGCGAAGGCGCGGGGGGAGGACGGGACGACGCGCGAGCGGCGTCCAGGAGGGGGCGACGCCGACTTGGAAAGTCAGTGCTCGACCGGATGGTCCGGCACCGCCCCCGCCCGGTCGCTGGCGCGACCTGTCCTCCCCATCGCCCTTCGGCGATGGGGAGGTGAAAGTGAGCCTTCATCTCCGTTTGCCCTTGCGGACGCCCTTCAGACCGCCGGAGGGCTTGCCGCGTTTG
>CAXBPJ010000264.1:0-3578 GCA_963977325.1 uncultured Brevundimonas sp.
CGTCCTCGGAGCGGATCGCCGTCAGCTCCTTCAGCCGGTCGTTGATGACGGCCATGCCTTCCTCGCGCATCGGCGCCAGGTTGGCCTCGGCCTGTTTGAGAGCCACGCCGACGCTGATACCGCCCTTTTCGTTGATCAGGCTGGCGAGGCGCGACTTGCGACGCACCCAGGTGATGACGCTCATGAATCCGTCTCGGTTGGGGCGGCGGCGGATGAACCATTCCAGCGCCGCTCGCCGCTGTCCGGCGGCCCCTCATCGCGGAAGCGGCGATCTGGCCCAAAATACTGGCCCGCCTGAAGGAACGGCCGGCTGTCTCGCGCCACCCAGACGATCCGCTCCAGCAGGGTCGAGGGGCTGAACGGCTTGGTCACCAGGAAGTTGGCGCCGCAGTCGCGCGCCTTGTGAACCTTCGACTTCTTGACGTGACCGGCGGTCATGATGACCGGAACATAGGAATTGGGCTCCCGCTTGGCGGCGCGCAGTTGCTTGACCAAATCGTAGCCATCGACGTCCGGCATTTCGCAGTCGATGACCATCAGGTCGACGATCTCCTCCTTGAGAATGTGCAGCGCCTCGGCTGCGTTCGCGCAGGCGAACTTGGTCTGAGCCCCGAACCCCGACAGGGACTGGACAGTGAGAGCTAGGGAGAACGGCTCGTCATCGACGACCATGACCACCGCCTTCGACAGATTGACGACCGCGCTGGATCTCAGCGCCTCACCGACACCGCTCACCCGATCCCGTCCCCGACGTCACCCTGGAACGCCATGATCGCACCACCTCGCCGCCCCGACTCGGAGCCCGGGTCAGCGTGAGGCAGTGCCGTGGATCATTGGTTAACGAAGCCGCGCGTCCCGCTTGGCCAGCACGCGCAGGCGCAGCGCGTTCAGCTTGATGAAGCCCTCGGCGTCGCGGTGGTCATAGGCCACGGCGCCCTCCTCAAAGGTGACCAGCTCCTGATCGTACAGGCTCTGGGCGCTCTCGCGGCCGATGACGGTGGCTGAGCCCTTGTAAAGCTTGACCTTGACCGTGCCCTCGACCCGTTCCTGGCTCTTGTCGATTGCGGCCTGCAGCATCTCGCGCTCCGGCGCGAACCAGAAGCCGTTGTAGATCATCTGGGCGTATTTGACCGCCAACTCGTCCTTCAGATGGGCGGCGCCGCGATCCAGGGTGATCGACTCCATCCCCCGGTGCGCGGCCAGCAGGATGGTCCCGCCCGGCGTCTCATACACACCCCGCGACTTCATCCCGACGAATCGGTTTTCGACCAGGTCCAGACGCCCGATCCCGTTGTCGTGACCCAGTTGGTTCAGCCTGGCCAGGATGTTCGCCGGCGACAGGGCCAGCCCGTCGATCGATACGGGGTCGCCGCGCTCAAAGCCGATGGTGACGATGGTGGGCCGGTCCGGCGCCTCCTCCGGCGAAATCGTCCGCTGATGTACGAACTCCGGCGCCTCGACCGCCGGGTCCTCCAGAACCTTGCCCTCCGAGGAAGAGTGCAGAAGGTTGGCGTCGACCGAAAAGGGAGCCTCGCCGCGCTTGTCCTTGGAGATCGGGATCTGGTGCTTCTCGGCGAAGTCGAGCAGGGCCTCGCGGCTGCGGAACTCCCATTCCCGCCACGGCGCGATCACCCGGATGTCGGGCTCCAGCGCGTAATAGCCCAGCTCGAAGCGCACCTGGTCGTTGCCCTTGCCGGTGGCGCCGTGACAGACGGCGTCGGCGCCGACCTGGCGGGCGATCTCGATCTGGCGCTTGGCGATCAGCGGTCGGGCGATAGAGGTGCCGAGCAGATACTGGCCCTCGTACAGGGTGTTGGCCCGGAACATCGGGAAGACATAGTCCCGCACGAACTCTTCGCGCAGGTCGTCGATGAAGATGTTCTCGGGCTTGATGCCCAGCTTCAGCGCCTTTTCGCGCGCGGGCTCCAGCTCCTCGCCTTGGCCCAGATCGGCGGTGAAGGTGACCACCTCCGCCCCGTACTCGGTCTGCAGCCATTTCAGGATGATCGAGGTGTCCAGCCCGCCGGAATAGGCCAGCACGACCTTCTTCGGAGCATCGGAAACGGACATTAGCGGGATCCTTAGATCGGGCGCGGAGGGAGGGGAGGGCGCGCGCCCGCGCTTAAAGGACCAGACGGCCGTCTATGCAAGCCTTACACGGGGTCGGTCGGCGGCGGGGGCTTCGACGCCGGCGGCTCTTCCGGTAGCGGGATGAACTCCAGTTGGTCGTCGGTCGGCAGGTTCATGCGCCCGGCCTTCCAGTCGGCCTTGGCCTGATCGATCCGGTCCTGGCTGGAGGCCACGAAATTCCACCAGATCAGCCGCTCGCCCACCGGCTCGCCACCCAGCAGCATGACGGTCGAGGGCTCCAGCGCCGTGATTGTCGGGTGGGCCTCGGGCTTCAGCACCGCCAGCTGGCCGGTCCGAACCGTCTGGCCGTCGACCTCGACCGCCCCGCGGGCCACGAACACCGACCGCTCGGAATAGCCGCCGTCGCCCCGCCCCGGCGGCGGCGCGGCCGTAGTCCCCTCGGCCATCTCCCAGTGCACGTAGAACAGTGGCGAGGCTCCCTGGACGCTGGCCGTTTCGCCATAGGCCGAGCCCGCCACCAGCCGCGCGAACAGGCCGCCGTTCTGATAGGTTGGCAGGCTCTCCTCGCCGTGATGCTGGAAATCCGGCTCGGCCTCTTCCTTGTCGTCGGGCAGGGCGATCCACGCCTGCATGCCGTGCATCGGCCCGCCCTGGCTCTTCTTCAGCGGATCGGTGCGCTCGGAATGGACGATGCCGCGCCCCGCCGTCATCCAGTTGACCTCGCCCGGCCGGATGGCCTGGGTCACGCCCAGGCTGTCGCGGTGCATGATCTCGCCCTCGAACAGATAAGTCAGGGTCGACAGGCCGATGTGCGGGTGCGGCCGGACGTTTATGGCGTCGGCGCCCGGGGCGAACTCGGCCGGCCCCATCTGGTCCAGGAAGATGAACGGCCCGACCATCTGCCGCTTCGCAAACGGCAACACCCGCCCCACCTCGAACCCGCCCAGATCCTTGCGGCGCGCGTCGATCAGCAGGTCGATCATCAGCCTTGTCCCAGATGCGGCGTGATCAGGTTCAGGGGCAGGGCGGTGACGTTCTTGACCCCGCGCGTGACGATGTGGCTCTCGCAGTCCGAGACGATGCCCAGGCTGAGCAGCTTGTCCCTCAGGAACAGGTCGAAGGCGTGCATGTCGCGCGTCACGATCCTCAGCACATAGTCTTCGCGGCCGGTGATGGTGGCGCACTGCACCACCTCGGGCCAGGCGTGCACCGCCTGTTCGAACTGGTTCAGATTATCCCGCGACGGCAGGTTCAGCTTGACGATCGCATAGACCTCGAAGTCCAGGCCCAGCTTCTCGGCGTCTAACAAGGTGACCCGGCGCACGATCAGGCCGGCGTCCTCCAGCCGCTTGATCCGACGCCAACACGGCGAGGCCGACAGCCCGACCCTTTCCGCCACCTCCGCTACCGAGAGGCCGGCGTCCTGTTGCAAGATGTCGAGGATGCGCGCGTCGATGGGATCGAGATCGGCCGCCAATGTGTTTCCC
>CAXBPJ010000265.1:0-3562 GCA_963977325.1 uncultured Brevundimonas sp.
GAACCAGCCCCACTGATTCGCGGTAACCATAACGCAGATGACGCCGATTGCAGCCGCGACATCGGGCGAATTGCGCCCGGCTTCGGGTCCGGCGATAGGGAATGCATGACCGCCGATGCCGCCGACAACGCCCTCGCCCCTTCGCTCGACGACTTCGCCCGACTGGCCCGCCAGGCCTTCGACGGTCTGCCCGAGGAATTCCGCGTGGCCGCGGGCGAGGTGGTGTTCCGCATCGACGACTTCGCCGACGAGGAGGTCCTGGCCGGGTTCGGCATGGAGGATCCGTTCGAACTGACCGGCCTCTATCAGGGCGTGGACCTGGCCAACCGCTCGGTGATGGACCCTTCACCCGAGCCGTCGCGCGTCTTCCTCTATCGCCGGCCGATCCTCGACGAGTGGGCCGAGCGGGGCGACATCGGCCTCTACGACCTGATCGCCCACGTGCTGATCCACGAGATCGGCCACCACTTCGGCCTGTCCGACGACGACATCGACGCCATCGAGGCGGCGGCGGACTAGGCGAGGCTCAGCGCCAGAAGCCGACGATCCGCTTGACATCGTCGACCACCGGGTCGGCCACGGCTGAGGCGCGCTCGGCGCCGGCCTTGAGCACCCGGTCGATCTCGGCGGGGTCGGCCATCAGGCGGCGCATCTCGGCGGTGACGGGAGCCAGCGAGCCCACCGCCAGATCGGCGAGTTTCGGCTTGAAGGCGCCGAAGCCCTGGCCGGCGAATTCGGCCAGCACGGCCTCGCGGGTCTGATCCGACAGGGCGGCGTAGATGGTCACCAGGTTTTTGGCCTCGGCGCGGCCCTCCAGTTCGTCCCAGGTCGCCGGCAAGGCGTCGGGATCGGTGCGCGCCTTCCGCACCTTCTGGACTATCATGTCGGCGTCGTCGGTCAGGTTGATGCGGCTCATGTCCGAGGGATCGGACTTGGACATCTTGGCCGCGCCGTCGCGCAGGGACATGACGCGCGGCGCCGGGCCCTGGATCACTGGCTCGGGCAGGGGGAAGAAGCCCGGGGCGCCGAAGTCGTTGTTGAACTTGGCGGCGATGTCGCGGGTCAGCTCCAGATGTTGCTTCTGATCCTCGCCGGTCGGCACCTCGGTGGCCTTGTAGACCAGGATGTCGGCGGCCTGGAGCACCGGATAGGTGTAGAGGCCCACCGAGGAGCGCTCCTTGTGCTTGCCGGACTTCTCCTTGAACTGGGTCATGCGGTCCAGCCAGCCGAGGCGGGCGACGCAGTTGAAGATCCAGGCCAGCTCGGAATGGGCCCGCACCGCTGACTGCGGGAAGATCACGCTGCGCGCCGGGTCGAGGCCCGAGGCCAGATAGGCGGCGGCGATCTCGCGGGTCTGGGCGGCCAGCTTCTCCGGCTCCTGCCAGACGGTGATGGCGTGCAGGTCGGCGACGAACAGAAAGCACGGCGCGCCCGCGTCCTGAAGCTGGGTGAATCGCTTCAAGGCGCCGAGGTAGTTGCCCAGATGAAGCGCGCCGGAGGCCTGGATGCCGCTAAGGATGCGGCGGGGGCCGGAGTAGGAGGGTGCGGGGGTGTCAGTCATGGCGTCCGGCTGATGCCCGAGCCCGCCGGGCGAGGCAAGGTCACCGCGCCTCCGCCTTTCGTCATCCTCCGGCGCTCCGCAGGAGCGACCGGGGGACCCAGCGGCGCCGGAGCGAAGGCGGAGGCGACATGGCGCGCTGTGACATCGCCCTTCGGGCGCCGCTGGGTCCCCCGGTCTCAGCTTCGCTTCGCCGGAGGATGACGAAAGAGATCAGCGCGCCCGCCGCACCAGCCCCTTCACCTCCGCCACCGTGACGGCGCGGGTGACGAACAGCAGGATCAGATAGGCAAGGCCGCCGACCGCCGTGACGGCGACCAGGGCGATCTCCTTGGCCCCATGCTCAAGAACCGCCGCGATCGGCGCCTCGATCTGGGGGCGATAGCGTTCGGCCACGGCGACCAGCCCGCCCAGCACCGCGCTTGCCAGGCCGATCCGCAGGACGCGCGACAGCACCGCCGGCCCCGGTCGCCAATGGCCCCGCCGCCACAGGGCTCCGGCCAGCAGGGCGACATTGACCCAGGCCGCCGCGCTGGTCGCCGCCGCGATGCCCGCCACCCCCATGCCGGCCCAGAACAGGCCGATGGCTAGGGCCGCGTTCACCGCCACCGAAGCCAGGGCGAAGATCATCGGCCGACGGGTGTCGCCGCGCGCGAAGAAGCCGGGGGCCAGGATGCGGATCAGCACGAAGGCCGGCACCCCCCAGCCGTACTGGAACAGGGCCTGGGCGGTGTTGACCGCGTCAAAGGTCAGGAACTCCATCCGCGTGAACAGGCCGTCGATCAGGAAGAAGGGCATGCCCAGGATCGCGGCCGCCGCCGGCAGTGTCAGGGCCATCGACAGAGCCAGGGCCTCGTCCATCGAGGCCTGCTGCTGGGCGTGGTCGCCGCTGGCCACGGCCCGCGACAGGCGGGGCAGAAGCGCCACGCCGATGGCCACGCCGACCAGGCCCAGCGGCAGCTGATACAGCCGGTCGGCGGTGGCCAGCCACGACCGGCCGCCGTTCACGAAGCTGGACAGGTTCTGGGAGATGAAGACGTTGATCTGGGTCGCCGAATTGCCGATCAGGGCCGGCACGGCGGTGATGACGATCAGCTTCACCTCCGGGCTGAGGCGCGGCATCACCGGCCCGATCCGCGCGCCCGCCTTCCTGACCGCCCACCAGCACAGGCCGGCCTGTGCGAAGCCGGACGCCAGCACGGCCCAGCTGGCCGCCGTCGCCGCCTGGATCTGGTCGCCCCGCCACAGCCAGACGGCCGCCAGCATGATGAGGTTGAGCAGGATCGGATAGGCGCCCGAGACGATGAAGCGGCCGCGCGCGTTCAGCACGCCGGACAGCAGCGCCGCCGCCGTCATGCACGGCAGATAGGGCATGGTGATCTGGGTCAGGGTCACGGCCAGACGGAACCGGGCCGGATCGTCCAGGAAGCCGATGTTGATCACTGTCATCAGCCAGGGCATGGCCAGCTGGGCCGCCAGGGTCAGGACGACGGTGGCGACCAGCACCACCGCCAGGGCGTCGCGGGCGATGCGGTCGGCGGCGTCGGGCCCCTCGCTCTCCAGGGTTCGGGCGTAGGCCGGCACGAAGGCGGCCGCGAAGGCCCCCTCGGCGAAGATGCGGCGGAACAGGTTGGGGAACGAAAGTGCAGTGTTGTAAGCGTCGGCCGCCGGGCCGTTGGACGCGCCCAGAAAGGCGCCGATGGCCAGGTCACGCGCGAAGCCGGCCAGACGGCTGATCAGGGTCAGTCCGCTGAAGATGACCGAAGAGCGCATCATGCCGCCGCCCTTGGCCGACACCGCGCCGCCCGCGCTGGGCTGGACTATCGGCTGATCCGTGACGCCGGACGCCGCGCCGGGGGCGGAGGGTTCGATCGGATCGCGGGGCTGGCTCACCATTCCGCCTTAGGGGCTAATCGCGTCGAGGGAAACGGGGATCGCGGCCCTCTCCTTCCCGTGCGCGAAGCGGATGGGGAGGTGGCAGGCCGCAGGCCTGACGGAGGGGCG
>CAXBPJ010000266.1:0-3546 GCA_963977325.1 uncultured Brevundimonas sp.
GTTCCGGCCGAGATGGGCGGGCTGGTCGGCACCATCGCGGGCCTTGGAGAACTGGTCGGACTGGCGGGCGAGCAGCAGCGCGCCCGCACCGACGCCCGCCTGAGCAGAACCCAGACCCAACGCCAGCCGCGCCGCCCCGCCGGTGGCGGCGTTCCGACCACGGAGTGACGCCATGGAATGGGTGAGCGATCTCTACGCGACCCAGCCGTTCTGGATCTGGCTGGCCATAGCCGCCCTGATCCTGGCGGTGGAGGCGGCGATCGGCAGCGAGTGGCTGTTGTGGCCGGCCGTGGCGGCGGGAATCGTGGCGGTGCTGACCGCCATCGGCCTGCCGTTGGGGCTGGTGGGCGAACTGATCGTGTTCGCCATCCTGACAATCATCGGCACGGTGTTCGCCAGGCGGCTGGTCAAGCGGATCAACCCGACCGAGAGCGACATCAACGCCCGCGACAGCCGTCTGGTCGGCCAGAAGGCGACGGTGGTACAGGCCTTCGTCGGCGGACAGGGGCGAATCTTCATCTCGGGCGCGGAATGGGCGGCCGAACTGATGGACGGCGTCTCGGCCTCGCCCCTCGCTGGCGACGCCGTGGTCGTCGAGGACGCCTCGGGCACGCGGCTGAAGGTGCGGCCGGTCTAGCCTACGAGGCGCCACCGTGAGCCGCGGGGCACAGATTGCGCCCGAAGGCGCGCCGGTCGTGGGGCTGGGGCGACTGTTCCTGCGCTTCCTCGGGTTTGGCATGTTGGCCTTCGGCGGGCCGGTGGCCCAGATCGCCATGGTGCGGCGCGAGCTGGTCGAGCGCGAGGGCTGGATTTCGCCCGAGCGGTTCAACCGGCTGCTAGGCGTCATGCAGGTGCTGCCAGGGCCGGAGGCGCACGAGCTGTGTGTACATCTGGGGGTGATGGCGCGCGGGCGGGTCGGGGGGCTGCTGGCGGGTCTCGGCTTCATGCTGCCGGGCTTTCTGCTGATGATGGCCCTGGCCTGGGCCTATGTGCGGCTCGATGTCGCCGGATCGGCGGCGGCGCCGGCGCTGTGGGCCGTCCAAGCGGCGGCGCTGGCGCTGGTGGCCAAGGGTCTCTGGGGCATCGGCCGGCATGCGGTGGTAAGCCGGTTCGATCTGGGCCTGGCGGTCGTGGCGGCCGGAGCGACGGCCCTCGGTGCGCCGTTCTGGCTGGCGCTGCCGCTGGGCGGTGCGACGATGGCCTTGCGACGAGGCGCCCGTCCGAGCCTCGGCTGGGTGGGACTGGCGGCGGTGGCGGCGTCGGCGCTCTGGGGTCTCGCGCCGGTTGGGCAGAGCGGCGGATGGCTGCCGGGGTTCGGCGCGGCCGATCCCTGGGTGCTGTTCCTGGCCGGACTCAAGGCCGGGCTGCTGACATTCGGCGGGGCCTATGCGGCGATTCCGTTTCTGCGGGACGACGCCGTCGCGGCGGGATGGATGCCGGAAGCGCGCTTCCTGGACGGGGTGGCGCTGGCCAGCATCCTGCCCGCGCCGCTGATCATCTTCGCGACCTTCGTGGGCTATGTGGCGAGCGGCTTCTGGGGCGGCGTGGCGATGACGGTCGGTGTCTTCCTGCCGGCCTTCGCCTTTTCGCTGGTGTTGTACGAGCGACTGGAGGCCATCGTCGATCGGCCGGGGCTGCACGCTTTTCTCGAAGGCGTGACGGTGGCGGTGGTCGGGCTGATCGCCGTGACGCTGGTCGAACTGGCTCAGGCGGTTCTGGCGCCGTCGCGCCCGGTCGAACTGCTGGTCGCAATCGCAGGGCTCGCCCTGATCGCGGTGCTGTCCCTCAAGGGACGGTGGGCGTCGCCCGTCGTGTTGCTGGTGGCCGGCCTCGCTGGTTGGGGATGGTCGGCGCTTTAGATGGCTTGCCTTTCGGCGTAGGGTCCCCTATGTGCCGGCCCGCAATCACGCACGCAGGCGTGGCGCGGTCGGGGAGACATCCCGGTCGCTCCGTTCCGAGGGCTCCATCCACTTCCGGGTTGGGCCTTTTTCGTCTGCGGTGGCCTATCGGAAAAAGGACAAACGCAGATGGCCCTGCCTGAATTCTCCATGCGCTCGCTGCTCGAGGCCGGCGCGCACTTCGGTCACCAGACCCACCGCTGGAACCCGAAGATGGACCGCTACATCTTCGGTTCGCGCTCGAACATCCACATCATCGACCTGTCGCAGACCCTGCCGCTGCTGCACCAGGCGCTGGTCGCCGTGCGCGACGTCGCCGCCAAGGGCGGCCGCGTGCTGTTCGTCGGCACCAAGCGCCAGGCGTCCGACCCGGTGGCCGAGGCCGCGCAGCGCTGCGCCCAGTACTATATGAACAACCGCTGGCTGGGTGGCACCCTGACCAACTGGCGCACCGTGTCGGGCTCGATCCAGCGCCTGCGCGAACTGGAAGGCATTCTCGAGACCGGCGGCGAAGGCCGCAACAAGAAGGAGCTGCTGACGCTGCAGCGCGAGAAGGACCGGCTGGAGCTGTCCCTCGGCGGCATCAAGAGCATGGGCGGCATCCCCGACATCATGTTCGTGATCGACACCAACAAGGAAGCGATCGCTATCCAGGAAGCCCGCAAGCTGAACATTCCTATCGTGGCGATCCTGGACACCAACTCGGATCCGGACGGCATCACCTATCCGGTGCCGGGCAACGATGACGCCGCGCGCGCTATCCAGACCTATTGCGATCTGGTGGCCGATGCGGTGCTGGACGGTCTGGCCGCCGGCCAGTCGGCCTCGGGCGTCGACCTGGGTGCCTCGGAAAATCCGACCGAGCCGGCCCTGCGCGAGACCGCCCCGGCCGCCGAAGAAGCCGCTCCCGCCGGCACGGAAGGCGCCGCCGAGGAGCTGATGGCCAAGGAAGAGGCTCCCAAGAAGAAGGCCGCCGCCAAGGCTGAGAAGGCCGAGACGACCGAGGCCGCCGCTGAAGAGCAGCCTGCCGAGGAAGCTCCCGCCGAAGAGCCGGCGACCGCCGACGCCGAGGCCAAGGAAGCCACTTCCGAAGCCAACGACGCCGTCGAAACCGAGAAGGCTGCGGTCTAAGCCCGACCGGGTTTTCATCGACGGCGAATTCGAATGCGGCCGGGCTGATCGCAGCCCGGCCGCACCCGCATAAGAGACGTTAGGAGACTACACATGGCCGAGATCACCGCCGCCCTCGTCAAGGAACTGCGCGAGCGTTCGGGCGTGGGCATGATGGACTGCAAGAAGGCCCTGCAAGAGACCAACGGCGACATTGACGCCGCCATCGACTGGCTGCGCGCCAAGGGCCTGTCCAAGGCCGCCAAGAAGGCCGACCGCGTCGCCGCCGAAGGCCTGGTCGCCGTGGCGTCGAAGGAAGTCGGCCCCGGTGAAGTCGGCGCGGCGATCGAGTTCAACGCCGAAACCGACTTCGTGGCCCGCAACGAGCTGTTCCAGAACGCCGCCAAGAAGTTCGCCCAGCTGGGCCTGGAGCACGCCTCGGTCGAGGCGCTGCACGGCGCCGAGCTGGAAAGCGGCAAGACGGTTCAGGACGAAGTGACCCAGCTGATCGCCACGGTCGGCGAGAATATGCAGCTGC
>CAXBPJ010000267.1:0-3537 GCA_963977325.1 uncultured Brevundimonas sp.
GATGCGTCGGACCGGGATCGCGGCGCCGGAAATGGTTGGAAGCGCTGGGCGCGGCGCGGGGTCAAACAGCCAGTCGGTCATGGGCCGAGTCTAGCGGCGGCGAGCGGCCGGGGTCACGCGTCGATTCATGCTGCGCCGCAAAATATGACGCCGGAACCGCCTCCGAACCTTGGCGTTGGGCATGGGGGTTCCCTATCTGCATACCGCAAAGCTGAAGCCGGAGAGCGCATCATGGCCACGACCAAGGCCCGCGAAGACATCAAGAATGACCTGAAGACCCTCAAGGAGGACCTCAAGGTCGGCGCCCGCGAGGAGGCCGCCGCCATCAAGGGCCGCGCCAGCCAGGCTCGCGCCCAGGCCGAGCTCAAGGCTGAGGAACTGCGCGAGCGCGCGCGGGGGTATTACGCCGAGGCGCGTGTGCGCGGCCAGGCCTATTATGACGATGCGCACGAGCGCTTCGAGGAAGCCCAGCGCTACGTCACCGAGCGGGTGCAGGAGCGGCCGGTGCAGTCGACCGCCATCGCTCTGGGCGTCGGCCTGGTGCTGGGCGTGTTGCTGGCGGGCCGCCGCCGCTGATGCTGGGACAGCGGGCTGTCGCGGGGCTGATCCGCAAGGTCGTGGCCGGCGCCGTCGCGGCGGGATGCGCCTTGGTGGCCGTCTTCGCTCTGGGCGCCACCATCTATCACCTGCTGCTGCTGGTGTTCGTGCCGGCGGGCGCGGGGGCGGTGACCGCCGCCCTGTTCGCCGCAGCCGCCGCTGCCGTGTCGTTCCGCTTCTTCGGCAAGTCCGGAGCGGAGGCGCGGCAGGATGAAGACGACGCCGAGTTCGAGGACGAGGATGACGGACTGCTTGGCCGGGCCGTCCATCTGGTCGCGGCGCGCCCGGTCCTGGGCGGGGCGGCGGCGCTGGCTACGGCCTTCCTGTTCCTGAGGAACCCGGCCCTTGCGACCTTGGCGGCCGGACTGTTCGGCGAGACCGAGCGGCAGCGGAAACGTCGTCGGCGACGTGACCGTCAGCAGACCTGACCGGAAAGACCCGGTTCGGCGGGTCTTTTGCTATCGGGCAGGCGCGCGCCCGGCGGTTCGGCGATAGTCGCACAGGGCCTGGCTTTGCACGCCGAACAACTGGCGTTCCGGCGCCCAGCCGCGCGCCTTGCGCCCGCCGATCCGGCACCATCCGTTCTCGCAGTCATCCAGTGGCGCGATGGCGCGCGGCGCCAGCGTGGCCCGGATGCCGGACCGATCCGACCGACCGGCGCGCAGCGGAATATCGGCGCCGCTGCGATTGAACACGGTGCGTCGTCCCGAGGCGACGGTGCGGTGGATCCAGGCGACCGAGCCTTCCGGGTCGCACACCTTTCGCCATTCGGTCGTCTCGGCGATGACCTGAACCGGCAGGCCGGCGGCGCGGTATTCCCACATCACCTCATAGTCGAGGCCCGGCCCCCGCCGCGCCCGCACCCGGTCGGACTTCAAGGTGATCCAGCGCGGCACCTCCAGACCGGTCGGCGTGGGCCGCCCGTCCGGCATGGTCTGCGAGCCTCCGGTCAGGATGGCGCAGGCCAGAGCGGCGCAGATCAGGACAGGGCGGGGGTTGAAAGGGGCTTGGAGCACGACAGGACCGAAGAGTCGCAAGGGGCGATCTCCAGCCATGCGCGCCCGGCCTTAAGACCGGCTTAACCACGCGGCGCACCCACGGCCACGCTTGACGAAGCCGCCGCCTGAAGGTTGTGCTTCATCTCAACCGGAAATGCCCCCATGACATCCTGCTCGACCTCGCGGCGTCTGTTTCTCGGCGGCGGCGCAGCCGTCGCCTGCGCCCTGGGCCTGCCGAAGCGCGCCCTGGCCCAGACCGAGCCCTATGCGCTCGGCGAGTTTCATCGACCGGACGCGGCTCTGTCGGTAGCGCTGTCTCCGGACGGTCGCAGGCTCGCCGTGCTGCAGCAAACCCCGCAGGGTGATCGCCAGCGCGCCATTCTGGACATTGTGTCTGCCGACGATCCCGGCGGCGCCCGGGTGCGGGTTCCGATCGGCGACGTCCAGGCGCAGCGCCTGGAATGGGCCGACGACCGGCACGTGCTGCTGGTGGTGATCACCGAAACGGAGGTGCAGGGGAACCGCCCCATGCATTCGATGATCCGCGAGCAGGGCCGCACCATCACGGCGCGGCGCGTGCTGTCGATCGACGCGGACACCGGCCGCGGCCTGGCGTTGTTCGGCGAGGATCGTCAGGCGCTGAACTACAACCTCGATCTTGGACGGATCATCGACACCGTGTCCGACCGGCCAGGGCACATCCTCATGGCGGCGCGGGGCTTCAATCTGCTCAACGAACTCTATCGCGTCAGTCTGTCGACGGGTCGCAGCGAGTTGGTCGAGCGAGGCGTCGCGCGAACCCTCGATTGGAAAACCGTCGATGGTGTTCCGGTGCTGAGGCGCGATCTGTCGGCGCGCGGCGACGTGCAGACCTGGCGCGCCCGGCCGATTGGCGGCTCGGAATGGCGCTTCGTCCGCAGCGACCGCATTCTGGAGCAGCCGCAGTTCAGCTGGGCGGGCCCATCGGAGACAGCAGGGGCCGTTCGCGTGCTCGCCCGGGCCGAGGGGGAGGACGTCATCGCCCTGCGCGATATGGATCTGACCACGCTGGAGCTTGGCCCGCCGATCCGGACGCGGGAGGGCTTCGACGCCGATCATGAGGTTCTCGACGCCGCGCGCCGACCGATCGCCACCGGTTTCATCGTGGACCGGCTCGACTACGATTTCCCCGATCCGGCGATCGCACCGCACTACCGCGCCATGAACCGCTTCTTCAACGACGAGGCCTCGGTCCGGATCGTCGGCGCCGACACGGCCCGCAATCGCATCCTGACCTATGTCGAGGGACCGCGCGAACCGGGCGCCTGGTACCTCTACAACCGGGAGGCGCGAGACTACACCAACATCGCCGCGCGCAGGGCGCTGGAGGCGCAGAGGCTGGCGCCCATGACGCGCCTGAGCGTCGCGACGCGCGATGGTTCGGAGATCGGCGCCTACCTGACCCGACCGTCCTCCGGCGCCAAGAGGCCGCTGATCGCCCTGGTTCACGGCGGACCCCAGGTGCGCGACGCCTGGGGCTACGATCGCCAGGCCCAGGCGCTGGCGTCGCAAGGCTTCTGGGTGCTCCAGCCCAATTTCCGCGGATCGGGGGGTTTTGGCGAAAAGTTCGCCAACCAGGGCGATCGTCAATGGGGCGGCCGCGTTCAGGAGGACATCGAGGACGCCGTTCTTGCGGCCGTTCGCGAAGGCGGACTGGATGCCAGCCGCGTCGGCGTCATGGGCGCGAGCTTCGGCGGCTATTCCGCGCTGATGAGCCCGATCCTGAGGCCCGAGCTGTACAAGGCCGCCGTCTCGATCTGCGGCTTCAGCGATCTGCCCGATCTCCTGGACGAGCAGCGGCGTGACGACGACAGCCCGGGCCAGCAAATCTATGCGCGGGAGGTCGTTCGTCTGGGCGATCCGCGCGCGGACGCCGCCGAGCAGGCGCGCTGGTCGCCGCGCC
>CAXBPJ010000268.1:0-3524 GCA_963977325.1 uncultured Brevundimonas sp.
TGGAGGTGGGCGAGCCCGGCCGCGCCGTGGACGTCATCGCCGCCGAAGGCCGCATTGTCGCCGGCCTGACCCGTCGGGGCTACGCCGACGCCGAGGCCGATGACCGACGAGTGGTGGTGGACCACGCCACCCAGCTGGTTTCGCCCACCTACCGGATCAATTCCGGGGCCCTGGTGCGGCTGGACGGGATCGACCTACAGACGCGCGGTCCCACCAATCCCGCCTGGGTCAGCGGCCTGGCGCCCTGGGAGGAAGGCGACGTCTACGATCCCGAGGATGTGGCCGAACTGGAGCGTCGGCTGCTGGAGACAAACGTCTATGACGGGGTGGCGGTGGCCCTGTCGCCGATCGACGCCACCCGCCCCGACGGCCTGAGGCCGATCGTCGTCACCCTGACCGACCGGCCGCGCCGGGTGCTCGAGGCCGGCCTCTACGCCTCGACCAGCGAGGGTGTCGGCGTCGATGGGCTGTGGACCTGGGTGAACCGGTTCGGGCGGGCCGACACCCTCCGCTTCCGCGCCCGCGCCGCCACCATCGACAGCCGCATCGGCGCCGACCTCTCTATCCCCCACTGGCGGCGGCCGGGGCGCACCCTGACGCTGGGCGCCTTCGCGGTGAACGAAACCACCGACGCCTATGACCGGATCGCCGTCACCGCCCATGCCGACCTGCGCCAACGGCTGGGGCGGACCTCCTGGTTCCGCTACGGCGTCGGCCTGGACGCCGGCCAGTACACCGAGAACCGCTTCGATCCCGTCACCCAGACGCCGATCACCCTGGACCGGAACCTTGCCCTGCTGACCGGGCGCGGCGGCTTCTACATGGACCGCTCAAACGATCCTCTGAACCCGACGCGGGGCTGGCGGGTCTCGGCTGATGTTCAGCCCACCGCCGTGGCGGGCGACGACTCCCTCGTTTTCCTGCGCACCGAGGCTCAGGTGACCGCCTATCTGCCGATCCGCGACGGCGGCCATCCCGTCGGATCGGCTGTTCTATTCCGGCGGCGGCGGCTCGGTGCGCGGCTATGAGTATCAGCGGGTCGGTCCTCGCCTCCCCGACAACACCCCGCGCGGCGGTCTCAGCCTGTTCGAGACCTCGGTCGAGTATCGTCACGATATCGGAGAAAGCTTCGCCGCCGTGGGCTTCCTCGACGCCGGCTCAATCGGGTTCCAGGAGACGCCGAACCTGTCGAACATGCGCTACGGCGCGGGCTTTGGAGTGCGCTACTATCTTCCGTTCGGGCCGGTGCGCGCCGATGTGGCCTTCCCGCTGAACAAGGCCGAGGGCGACCCCGACTTCCAACTCTACATCTCGATCGGACAGGCGTTTTGACCGATCGGCCGCCCCCGCCCGAAACCGGACCGGACGAGGCGCCCGACAGCTCGCCGCAGCACAAGCGGCGCCGTTGGGCGCGGATCGCCTGGCTGCGGCGCGAACGCGAGAAGAAGGAGAAGCGCAAGCGTACCCTGATCCAGTCGCTGGCTTTTTTCGGCGGGATCGGCGTCGCCCTGCTGATCGGGCTGGTGGTGCTGCTGCTGGTCGGCGGGCGGTTCGCAGTGCTGTCGCCGGGCGGCCGGGATCTCGTGATGAGCTTCCTCGCCGGGACCGAATTGGGCCCGTACGGGACGTTGAACATAGAGGGGCTGGAGGGCGACCTGTTCGACGACTTCACCATCCGCCGAGCGACGGTGACGGATGAGGAGGGGGTGTGGTTGGAGGCCCGCAACGTCCGAGTCGACTGGTCCTACTGGCCGCTGGTGCTGCGCAGGTTCCACGCTACGGAGATCGACGCCGAGCTGATCCGCGTCATCCGCCGTCCCATCCCCGAGGAGCGGCCGGACGAGCCGTCGCAGCCGTCTCCGCTCAGTTTCGACATCGATCGCTTCTCGGCGAACATCGAGTTGATGGAGGATTTCAGCCAGGAGTACGGCCGCTGGAACCTGGCGGGGGAGGCCAACATCCCGCGCATCGGCCTGAAGACGGCGCGCGTCGAAGCCAATTCCCTGACCCGGCCCGGCGATTTCCTGCGCGCCAATGTCACCTTCGGCGAAGGTATCGACGAACTGAGGCTGGACGCACAGGCCCAGGAGGCGGCCGGCGGTCCGATCGCCGGGTCGCTGGGCTATTCACCGGATCAGCCCTTTCTGCTGCGCGCGCTCGTCAACGGCGAGGTGGTCGACGCGGTGGTGCGCACCGGCGAGTTCACGCCCCTGACGGTGCGGGGGCGCTACGGCGCCCAGGGCTCACGCATCTCCGGTTATTTCGACTTTTCCGGCTCGGACCTGCTGCAGCCCTTCGTCGAGCGCATCGGCCGCACGGCGCGGTTCGGTTTCGCCACCGTTCCCGCCGCCGATACCGATTATCAGGGCGTGGCCTGGCGGCTGATGAGCGAGAATTTCAATTCGCGCGCACAAGGCCTGATCCGCCTGGCCGATCAGTCCGCGCCGGACGGGATCGAGGTGGAGGTCACCACGCCAAACCTGAGCCGCATGATCGGCAGCCCGGTGGCCGGACCGGCGGCCTGGGTCGGGACCTTTGTCGGCGACGCCCAGCGCTGGACCCTGGACGGCGCGGTCAGTCTGCAGAACGCCAACCTGGCCAGCTATCGCGCCGACCGGATCATGGGACCGCTGACCATCTCTGCCGACGAGGGGCGCTTCGACGTGGTCGGCGACATCGTCGGGCGAGGCGGGTCTGGCGAGGGCATCATCGGCGGCCTTCTGGGCTCACAGCCCCGCGTTCAACTCGACGCCACCCGCATGGCGGACGGGGCCGTGCTGCTGAACCGCGTCACCGCGCGCGGCCAGGCCCTGCTGATCGACGGTGAGGGCTCGCGCAACCTTGGGGGCGGACTGAGCTTCCGGGGGGACGCGCGAGTCACCGACCTGGGACGCATCCAGCCGGGAGCCTCGGGCGCCTTCGGCGGGCCGATCCGCGCGGCCCAGGCCGAACCCGGCGCGCCCTGGACCCTGACCTTCGACGGGCGCGGCAGCCGGGTGATCACAGGCATGGACGAGCTGGACCGGCTGCTGGGTCGGACACCGCGTCTGCAGCTGGCGGGCAATTTCAACGAGGGACGGATCACCGTCGACCGCGCCGAGCTGACCGCCGCCAACGCCCGGGCCGGGGCGCGCGGCCTGATCGAGCCGGAGGGCCGGCTGCGGCTGGCGCTGGACTGGAACGCCACCGGTCCGTTCGGCGTCGGCCCGGTCGAAATCGACGGCGACATGTCCGGCGACGGCGCCCTGACCGGCACCCTGGCCCAGCCGCGGGCCGACCTGACCGCCGAGTTCGACCGCATCGCCGCCGCCGGCCTGATCCTGACCAACGCCGACCTGACCCTGAGCTTCCGCAAGGGCGCCAACAGTTCGGACGGGCGCATCGCCGTCACCTCCGGCTCGAACTATGGGCCCGCGCGGGCCTCTGGCGACTTCTTCCTGACGGAGGGCGGGGTGCGGCTGTCGGGCGTCGATCTGGACGCCGGCGGGGTGACCGCCCAGGGCGACGTCGCCCTGACCAACGGC
>CAXBPJ010000269.1:0-3489 GCA_963977325.1 uncultured Brevundimonas sp.
CTGCCGGCGGAAGTCGCGGCCGAAGTCGAGCGCGACTTCGTCGCCGGTTTCGAGGCCGGTCAGAAGGCGGCGCAGGACGAACAACCGTCGGCCGCCCCAGAGCCATCACCCGTCGCGCGCGCGGACGGTCTGACGCCCGGCACGTGGCAGGCACAGACCATGGATGCCCTGAAGAAGAACGATACGTCAGGCCGGTTCGAGCAGTCGGCCCAGTACAAGATCCTCAAGAAGCTCGGGAATCCGGACTTCGCCGTCTACAAGCTGCAGCAGACGCTTTACAAGTTCGCCTTCCTGCTGGTTCCGATGTCGGTGCCTTTCGTGGCCCTGCTATTCCTGTGGCGGCGGGGGGTGACCCTCTACGACCACGGCGTCTTCGTTCTCTATTCGCTGACCTTCATCGCCATCCTGGCCATGGCGCTGTTCCTGCTCTGCCAGCTCGGATCGGCGGCGGCGCTGCTGGCGGTGAATATCGCCACCTTCGGCATCCCGATCCACATGTTCGCCCAGATGAAGGGCGCCTATTCCCTGGGCGTGTTCTCGGCCCTGTGGCGGACGGCGATCCTGCTGATCTTCTGTCACATCATCGTGGGTTTCTTCCTGACGGCCATTCTCTATCTCGGTCTGGGCGTGTGACGCCTTGCGACGGTCGCAAATCGGTGGGAGCACAGGCGTCATGAAGAAGATTTCTCTCCGTTACCTGATCCTGCCGGCGCTCGGCGTGGCGTTGACGGCGGGCGCCGTCGTCGCCCAGCAGATGCCGCCCCCGCCCGCCATCGAATGGACCCCGCGTCGCCTCGATCAGCTGGACCGCAACGTCCGCCGGCTGGAGCGCGCGGTGACCCAGAGAAACGCGGCGGGCGATCCGGTGTTGATCCAGACCGATCCCGAGGTGGTCACCCTGCAGGCGCGGGTCGAAGGCCTGGACCGCCGCCTGTCGGACATCGAGGCGACCATGCAGCGGGTGAACGCCGACAACGAACGGCTGACCTTCGCCCTCGACGAGTCCCAGCGCGACAACGAGGCGCTGCGGGGACTGCTGACGAACGCGGATGAGCGGCTGACCCGTCTCGAGGCCGCGCTCGAGGCCCAGGCCGAGCTGAACGCGCCGATCGAGCCCAATTCCGCCAGCGGCAATGCCGAGGACGATTTCGCCGCGGCTCAGCGGCTGACAGCGTCCGGCGACGCGGCGCGGGCGCTGCGCGCCTGGGAGACCTTCGTGATCACCTGGCCCGAAGAGGATCTGGCGCCCGAGGCCAACTATCGCCTGGGCGACGCCCGCTGGCAGGCCGAGGACGCCGAGGGCGCGGTCCAGGCCTACGCCACCTCACTGAGGGGTTGGCCGCAGACACGCTGGGCGGCCGATGCGGTGATCAAGCTGGCCACGGCGCTGGAGGCGTCGGACCGGGCGCCGCAGGCCTGTCAGGCCCTGACCGAATTCGGCCGTCGCTATGCCGAGGACGCCACCAGCGCTCAGCGCAGCCGCGCCGGCCAGGTGTCCGACCGGGCGGAGTGCGACTGACCGACATCGCCGGTGATCCGCTGGCGGCCGAGGTGGCCGCGCGGCTCGACGCCCGCCTGGCCGGTGGCGATCGGCCGGTCGCCCTGGCCCTGTCCGGCGGCGGTGATTCCATGGCGCTGCTGCACCTGGCGGACGGCTGGGCCCGGGCGCGTGGCCGCCGGATCGCGGCGTTTACCGTAAACCACGGGCTCAACTCCCAAAGTGGCGCCTGGACCGCCTTCGCGGGCGAGGCCGCGTCCCGTCTGGGTCTCGACTGGCGGGCGCTGGAATGGCGCGAGGACAAGCCGCGCACAGGCGTTGCCGCCAGGGCGCGTCACGCCAGGCATGCGCTCCTGGCCGGGGCGGCGCGGGAGGCGGGGGCGACCGTGCTGATGATGGCCCACACGGCCGACGACATCGCCGAGGCGGACTGGATGCGCGCCCGCGGTTCGACCCTGGGCCGCCTTTCGGAATGGTCGCCGTCTCCGGTGTGGCCCCAGGGGCGCGACGTGATGCTGCTGCGGCCGCTGCTGGGCGTCCGGCGTGAGCAGTTGCGCGGCTGGCTGCGAGCCCGCCGGCTTCGCTGGATCGATGATCCGGCCAATGTCGATCCAGGGAGCGCCCGTGCTCGGGCGCGACGCGATCTGGCGGGGAGCGGTGAGGCTGAGGCCGCGCCGGCGCCATCAGGCGTACAATCGCTGGCGAGCCAGGCCGAAGCCTTTGCGGGAATCGTCCGTCTGCCGCGCCGAGTAGGCGCCGCCGATCTGGCGGCTGCCGCCGTCTCGGTCGGGGGAGGGGGGAAGACGCCGCGTGGAGATCGATTGGCGGGCATCCTGGCGCGGCTGGGCGCAGACGACGGTTTCGTCTCGACCCTGGCTGGAGCCCGCATCGAGGCGACGTCCGAGGGGCTGATCCTGAGCCGCGTTGCCGGTCGGGGCGGCGTTGCGACCGCCCCCTTGCGCGCCGGAGACCGGATCGTCTGGGACGGCCGCTACGAGCTTCTCGCCGATCGATCCGGCCTGTCCGTCGGGCCGCTCGCCGGCAAGGCGGCCCATCTCTCGGCCCAGGATCGCGCCTGGGTCCGGACGCTGCCGTCGGCCGCCCGGCCGGCTCTGCCCGTCCTGATCGGGGACGGACTGGAGCGTCCGGTTCTTGCAGGACGCCTGGCGCGCGTGCGCTGTCTGGTCCCGGGTCGCTACACCAGGGCCGTGGGCGGAACGTCGCAGGCGAGCGATCTGGAGGCTCCGGCCATTGGCGAAATGGCCCCGGACTCTCTATCTCGCTAAACTGAAACGGACCGCGCCGCGCCGATCCTGGCCGCGTCGCCTGACAGAGGACCGCGATGAACCTTCGCAACCTGGCCATCTTCGGCGCCATCCTGATGGCCCTGGCCGCGCTCTACACGGTGATGCCGGGAGCCCAGTCCATGGGCAAGGCCGGAGCGGCCTCCTCCGCGCGGCCCGCCGACATCTCCTATTCGGAGCTCATGCAGAAGGTGGCGGCCGGCGAGGTCGAGTCGGTCAACATTCGCCGCGACAAGATCGAAGGCGCGCTCAGCGATGAGACAACCTTCAAGTCGATCGTGCCGGCGGGCACGACCGATCTGGCCGACCGGTTGAACCAGGCGGGGGTCGAGGTCGAGGCCCAGTCGGCCGACGCGCCTTGGTGGACCGGGCTGTTGTCCACTCTGCTGCTGTTCGCCCTGATCATCGGCTTCTGGCTGTTCATCATGAACCGGATGCAGGGCGGCGCGCGGGGGGCCATGGGCTTCGGCAAGTCCAAGGCCAAGCTGCTGACCGAGCACAAGGGCCGGAAGACCTTCGAGGACGTCGCCGGCGTGGACGAGGCCAAGGAGGAGCTGACCGAGATCGTCGACTTCCTCAAGGACCCCGGCAAGTTCCAGCGCCTGGGCGGCAAGATCCCCAAGGGCGCCCTGCTGGTCGGCCCTCCGGGCACCGGCAAGACGCTGCTGGCCCGCGCCGTGGCGGGGG
>CAXBPJ010000270.1:0-3482 GCA_963977325.1 uncultured Brevundimonas sp.
CGCGGGTGATGTCGGGCGCGAAATAGTGGTCCGAGGCGTAGGGGGCGGCGGCTTCGCGCACGATGGAGAACACCTGTTCGAGGTCGGGTGAGCTCTTGAGCGGGCGGTGGAACTCCAGCCCCTGCGCGGCGGCCAGCAGTTCGATGCCGACCACGGTGGCGGTGTTCTCGGCCATATCCAGAAGGCGGCGGGCGCCGTGGGTGGCCATGGAGACGTGGTCTTCCTGATTGGCGCTCGTCGGCACGGTGTCGATGACTGAGGGGTGGGCGACCATGCGGTTCTCGGCCACCAGGGCGGCGGCGGTGACTTGGGCGATCATGAAGCCGGAGTTCAGACCGCTTTCCCGCACCAGGAAGGCGGGCAGGTCGCTCATCTTGGGATCGACCAGGATGGCGGTGCGGCGCTCGGAGATATTGCCGATCTCGCACAGGGCCATGGCGATCTGGTCAGCGGCATAGGCCACCGGCTCGGCGTGGAAGTTGCCGCCGGAGACGACCTCGCCGTCATCCAGGAAGACCAGCGGGTTGTCGGTGACGGCGTTGGCCTCGCGCTCCAGCATGGCGGCGGCGTTCCTGAGAACGTCCAAAGTCGCGCCCATGACCTGGGGCTGGCAGCGCAGGGAGTAGGGGTCCTGAACCTTGGCGCAGCCCTCGCGGTGGCTGTCGCGGATGGCCGAGCCCGCCATCAGGTCGCGCAGGGCGGCGGCGACGTCGATCTGACCCGGCTGACCGCGCAGGGCGTGGATGCGGGCATCGAAGGGCGCGTCGGAGCCCTTGAGCGCATCCACCGACAGGGCGCCGGCGGCGAGGGCGGCGGCGAAGGCGTTCTCGGCCGCGAACAGGCCGGCGAGGGCCAGGGCGGTGGAGCACTGGGTGCCGTTCAGCAGGGCCAGGCCCTCCTTGGGCCCGAGGGTCAGGGGTTTGAGACCCACGCGGGCGAGCGCCGCCTCGGCGTCCAGGACACGATCGCCCTGACGGGCCTCTCCGACGCCGATCAGGACGCAGGACAGATGGGCCAGCGGCGCCAGATCGCCCGAGGCGCCGACCGAGCCCTTGGACGGGATGGCCGGCAGGATGTCGGCGTTGACCAAGGCGATCAGGGTCTGGAGCGTCTCGCGGCGGATGCCGGAGGCGCCCTTGGCCAGGGAGGCGATCTTCAGCACCATCAACAGGCGCGTGACCTCAGGCGACAGCAGGGGGCCGACGCCGCAGGCGTGGCTGAGGACCAGGTTCTTCTGCAGGGTCTCGAGATCCTCGGGCGCGATCGAGGTGTTGGCCAAGAGGCCGAAGCCGGTGTTGATCCCATAGACGGTGCGACCCTGGGCCACGATGTCGGCCACGATGGCCGCGCCCTTGTCGACATCGGCCCAGGCGGCCTCGGTCAGGGCGACCGTGCAGGGACCGTCCAGAACCGCGCGGAGCTGAGCGAGGGTGAGGGGCGACTGGCCGATGGTGAGGGTCATGAGGGCTCTCGAAAGGGTCGGGTCAGCGAGCGGGGCGTCTGGCGATCCAGAGGCCGAACAGGGCCGCGATGGGGAACATCAGCACGCCATAGATGGCGGCCGGGAGGGACATGTCCGGTCGTCCCAGAACGCCCTGGGCGATGACAATGGCCAGGGTGGCGTTGTGGATGCCGACCTCGAAGGCGCTGGCGATGGCTTGGGGCTTTTCGATCCTCACGAGGCGCGGGACCATGTAGCCGACGGTCAGGCTGAGGATGCAGAAGGCCGTGGTGATCCCGCCCAGCAGCAGCAAGTTGGCGGCCAGGAGGTCGAAGCTGGTGGCGACGGCGCCGGCGATCACCAGCACCAGAATGAGCACCGAAGCGATGCGCACGGGCTTGTCCATGGCCCGGGCGAAGCCGGGCCTGAGCGCGCGCACGGTCATGCCCAGGGCGACCGGCACGAGGACGATCAGGAAGACCTCCAGCGTCTTGGCGAACTGCAGGCCGACGCTGAGATCGCCCGGCTGGAAATATGCGATGGCCAGGTTGGTGATGATCGGCAGGGTGATGACGGCGATGACCGAATTGATCGCCGTCAGCGAGATATTCAGAGCTACGTCCCCTCGGAACAGGTGGCTGAAGAGGTTCGCCGTGGTGCCGCCCGGCGAGGCCGCCAGCAGCAGCATCCCGACCGCCAGGATCGGCGGCAGATTGAACAGCAGCACCAAGCCGAAACAGAGGGCCGGCAGCAGCAGGAGCTGGCAGGCGAGGGCGACGGCCGCGGCCTTGGGCTGTCTGCCCACGCGCACGAAGTCGGCGGGCGTCAGGTCCAGCCCAAGGCCGAACATGATGATCCCGAGAGCGAGCGGCAGGGCGCCGGCGGCGAATTCCATGGGGATTAGGCCAGGCTTGGCAGGTTGAGGCCGTTTTCCCGCGCCGCGTCCCTGGCGATGTCGTAGCCGGCGTCGGCGTGGCGCATGACGCCGGTGGCGGGGTCGTTCCACAGGACGCGCTCCAGGCGTCTGGCCGCCTCGGGCGTGCCGTCGGCGACGATGACCACGCCGGAGTGCTGACTGTAGCCCATGCCGACCCCGCCCCCGTGGTGCAACGACACCCAGCTGGCTCCCGAGGCGGTGTTGAGCAGGGCGTTGAGCAGCGGCCAGTCACTGACGGCGTCCGAGCCGTCCAGCATCGCCTCGGTCTCGCGGTTGGGGCTGGCCACCGAGCCGCTGTCCAGGTGGTCGCGGCCGATGACGATGGGCGCCTTGAGCTCGCCTGAGGCCACCATGTCGTTGAACATCAGCCCCGCCCGGTGCCGGTCGCCCAGTCCGATCCAGCAAATGCGCGCGGGCAGGCCCTGGAAGGCGACCCGCTCTCCGGCCATGTCTAGCCAGCGGTGCAGGCCCTCGTTATCGGGGAACAGCCGCTTCATCGCCGCGTCCGTCCTGGCGATGTCCTCCGGGTCGCCCGACAGGGTCGCCCAGCGGAACGGCCCGATGCCGCGACAGAACAGCGGGCGGATATAGGCGGGCACGAAGCCGGGGAAGTTGAAGGCGTTGGCGACGCCGTTGTCGAGCGCCACCTGGCGGATGTTGTTGCCGTAGTCGGTGGTTGGCACGCCCGCCGCCTGGAAGGCCAGCATGGCCTCCACATGGTCCACGATGGACGCCGCGGCCGCCGCCTTCACCGCCTCGGGGTCGGTGCGCCGCCTGTCCTCCCATTCGGCCACCGTCCAGCCCTTGGGCAGGTAGCCGTTGACCAGATCATGGGCGCTGGTCTGATCTGTCACCAGATCGGGCCGCACGCCACGCCGGATCAGTTCAGGCAGCACCTCCGCCGCATTGCCGAGCAGGCCGACGGAGATGGCGCGGTCCTCGGCCTTGGCGCGCTCCAGGATGGCCAGGGCCTCGTCCAGACTGTCGGCGCGTTCGTCGAGATAGCGGGTGCGCAGCCGCATCTCGATCCGGCTGGCCTGGCATTCGACGGCCAGGCACGACGCGCCCGCCATGGTGGCTGCCAGCGGCTGGGCCCCGCCCATG
>CAXBPJ010000271.1:0-3480 GCA_963977325.1 uncultured Brevundimonas sp.
CCCCGCCTGCTAGGCGAGACGCCCGCCCCCCGGACGGGCCCGTAGCTCAATGGTTAGAGCCGACCGCTCATAACGGTCTGGTTGCAGGTTCGAGTCCTGCCGGGCCTACCAGGCGCCTTCCGGCGGCCTAAGCCATTCCCGCCTTCTTCAGCGTCTTCCAAGCCTTGATGACACGCTGGAGCTTTTCCTCGGCGGCGCGGTCGCCGCCGTTGGTGTCGGGGTGGAAGCGTTTGAGCAGCAGGTGATAGCGCGCCTTGACGGCCGCCTTGTCGGCTCCGGCCTCCAGATCGAGGTCGGCCAGGGCGGCGCGCTCCAGGCGGCCGACGCGCAGGCCCTCGGCCTCGCCGGGCGCGGCCTCGCGGGTCCGCCTGCCGAACAGGCCGAAGCTGTCGCGCCACGAGCCCTGACCGGTGGTGTTGGCCGTGCCCATCTTCGAGGCGAAGGCGGCGGCCTCGCGCGACATCTTACCGGCCTTCATCTCCCAGGTCGGGCGGCCGCCGGTCATCGCCTCGTTCTCCTGGGCGGCGCGGACCTCGCCCTCGCTCATGCCGGCGTAGAAGTTCCAGCTCTTGTTGTACTCGCCGGCGTGGGCCTGGCAGAAATCGTAGAATTCGCTGAGCTTCTCGCGCGACTTGGGCGCGCGGGCGGTGGCTGCGCGCGAGCAGTCGGGCCACTGGCACCGCTTTTCCCCGGGCTTGAGCGTCAGGACATCGGCTTCAGCTTGATCCTCGCCATCCTTGGGGGGGCGGACGCGCATGTCCCTGAAGCGGGGCTTGTATTGAAAGGCTGTGGCCATCACCCGAAGTGTAGGGCCGATTGAGACGTTCTCAAGGACAGGACCATGGCCGAAGGCCCGATTGCGACGATCATCCGCAAAAAACTGACCGACGCCCTGGCGCCGGAGCGCTTGGTGATCGAGGACGACAGCGCTCGCCACGCCGGCCACCATCATGAAGGCGGCATCGACGGCAGGCCGGGTGGCGAGAGCCATTTCAACCTTGAGATCGTTTCCGCCGCCTTCGAGGGAGTGGGACGGCTCGAGCGGCAGAAGGCCGTCAATCGTCTGCTGGCCGAAGAACTGGCCGGACCGGTCCACGCCCTGTCGATCAAGGCGCTGGCAACATCCGAAACCAACGGTACATAACCACCTTGGCGTTCATTTCCCCTTAGGTCCTCCATGCCTAGCGTTCCGCCGGGTTTGGGACAGGCACGATGGGGACGGCATGACGGACCAGGTGGTCGACAGCATTGCGGCGGGCAGCGACAAGGCCGCCGCCAAGCCGAAGACCAAGGTCCGCGCCCCGGCCGAGGCGGCGCAGGTTCTGCAGGCCATTCTCGAAACAGGCAATCTCCGCTACTGGATCATCTTCAGCTGGGCGGTGGCTCTGGCGACCGCCGTCGGCCCCTGGCTCGCGGCCGGATGGTTCGCCCTGACCATGGCCGCTGGTTATGTGCGCGGTCAGGTCGAGAAACACGTCGTGGCTCGCACGGGCTCGAAATATGCCCCCGTCTTCGTCTGGGTGGCGTTTCTGACAACGTTCGCCTGGGCCACGGCGCCGGCGCTGGCCTGGTTTCAGGGCGGGCCGATGGGTCCGGCCCTGGCGGTGGCGCTGCTGTGCTCCGGCTATGTGATGGTTTTCACCCAGATGCGGACCGCGCCCCGCGAAGCGTTCGTCATCTCCGCCCCCTACACCCTGACCGCACTGGTGCTGGTCGCCACCCTCTGGGGTCAGCCGGGATTCTGGAGCCTGCTGGCCGTCGCGCCCGTGCTGGGCTCGGCCCTGCTGGTCAAGGTCATCATCACCATGATGAAGGAGGCCAAGATCCAGAGCTTCCAGGACTATCAGACCCATCTGATCGAAGAACTGGAAACCGCACGCGATCGCGCTGATGCCGCCAGCGAGGCCAAGTCCAACTTTCTGGGCGTCATCTCGCACGAACTGCGCACGCCTATGAACGGGGTCCTTGGGGCGGCCCAGCTGATGAGCGCGACGCGGCTCGACACCACCCAGCGCGACTATCTGTCGATCATCCGGAACTCCGGCGACAACCTGCTGGGACTGCTCAACGACATCCTCGACATGACCAAGATCGAGGCGGGCAAGATGACCTTCGAAGCGGTGGAGGTGGACATGCAGGATCTGCATCGTCGCATCACCGGCCCCTTCACCGCCCAGGCCGAGGCCAAGGGTCTGGACCTTGTCACCACCTTTGATGGGGAAGTCCCGGCGGTGGTTCGCGGCGACCCCCTGCGCGTTTGCCAGGTCGTGCAGAACCTGCTGTCCAATGCGGTGAAATTCACGCAGGAAGGACAGGTCCGCTATCGCCTGTCGGGGCGCCGGGTCGCCGACGACCGGGTCGCCTTCGATTTCACCATCGTCGATTCCGGACCGGGCATTTCGCCTGAGGACCTGGATCGTCTGTTCCAGCCCTTCACCCAGCTGGACGCGTCGTCCACACGCAAGTTCGGCGGCACGGGCCTGGGCCTCACCATCGCGCGGCGCATGGCCAATATCATGGGCGGCGATATCACCGTGACCTCCAGGGAGGGCAAGGGCTCCACCTTCGTCTTCTCGGTCGAAGCCGAGGTTCTGGAGTGGCGCGCGGCGGCGGAGGTCAAGCCGCTGGTGGCCGATTGCGGCGAGGGCCGCTGTCTGTCGGTGCTGGTGGTCGAGGATCACCCGGTCAATCGCATGATACTTGAAGCCTGGCTCAGCTCGTCCGGGCACACCGCGACGACGGCGGAGAATGGCCAGTTGGCGCTGGACGTCTGCGCCGATCAGCGGTTCGACCTCATCGTCATGGACGTCAACATGCCGGTCATGGATGGCCTTACGGCCACCCGCCGGCTGCGCGGGGATGGAGGGCCCAACGCCGAGACGCCCGTGGTCGTGTTGTCGGCATCAGCGCGCACGGAGGATCACCATGCGGGCCTGGCGGCGGGGGCCGACGCCTATCTGAACAAGCCGATCGACTTCGCGGCGCTGGCGGAAGTCGTGGGACGTGTGCATGGCGGGCGCGCCGCGGTCCGCGCCCTGGCGGAACCCCTGGCGGCCTGACGGTTCTGACAAATCAGGGCGGCGCGTTCAGCCGCCGGTCCACCCCACCACCTCATCGACCGAATTCGCCGTGACCGAGTGATAGCCCGGCCGCGCCTCCGCGTAGACGCGCGTGGCGATCGGACGGCCCCAATCGCCCTGGGCCCAGAGGCTCTGGAACAGCGGCAGCACGAACTTGCGGCGCCCCTGATTTTTCAGGAAGGCCTCAATAGCCGGAACGGCCGGTTGGTAGCGGTGGGCGATGGCCACTTGGAACCAGGCGTACTCGACCTCTGAATTCCCTGCGTTCGAAAGGCCCAATGTCCGGTTCAGATCGGCCAGTTGGGCCTCCGACAGCCAGCCGCTGTTTTCCGCTTGGCCCTCGGGCCGCCAGCCGAGGAAGCGCTGGCGCTGCTGGGTGGTCCAGCCGCTCCACGGAATC
>CAXBPJ010000272.1:0-3471 GCA_963977325.1 uncultured Brevundimonas sp.
GCTTTTGCCGGCGCGGATGACCTCGCCGGTGGCCTCGACCAGCTCACCGACATAGGCGCCGTCGATGAAGGTGGAGTCGAGCTGCACGGTGACGCCCGAAGCTCCCTCCATCTCCTGATAGGCCGTCTGGAACATGGCGATGTCGGCGAAGGTCATCAGGCAGCCGCCATGCATGCGGCCGCCCATGTTCATGTGTTTGGGCTCGGCGCGAAAGGCGCAGCGCATCCGCCCGTCCTCGTCGGGGCGGAAATAGAAGGGCCCCACCACCTGATCGAAAGTGCCGTGGGTATCGTAGGTCCGCCAGCCGGCGAACTCGCCCTCGGCGACCGTGATCTTCGCGACCATCATTCTCTCCTTGGCCTATCGGGCTTCGCCCTGCTTGAGGCCGTGCCTTCTTTCCGCGCTTCGCAGGCGCCATATAGGCGTCATGACCGATCCGATCGAAGCCTCCATCTTCGAAAAACTCAGCCGGCGCGACGCGGGCAAGAGCATCTGCCCATCCGAGGTCGCCCGGGACCTTGAGCCCGAGCGCTGGCAGCGGATGATGCCGCGCGTGCGCGCCATCGCTGTGGGACTGGCGCGCGAGGGCCGGCTGGTCATCACCAAGAAGGGCAAGCCGGTCGATCCGAACGCCTTCAAGGGTGTGATCCGGCTGAAGCTGCCCGAGGCCGGAGGCGCGCCCGAGCCGGAATGAGCCTGGACGCCGTCCTCGCCGACATCCGCGCCTGTCGGGCCTGCGCCGGCGAGCTGGCGCACGAACCCCGGCCGGTGGTCAGGGTGTTTCCCGAAACCCGCCTGTTGATCTGCGGCCAGGCGCCGGGGCGGCGGGTGCATGAAAGCGGCCTGCCGTTCACCGACCCCTCCGGCGACCGGTTGCGCCACTGGATGGGGGTGGACTCCGACACCTTCTATGGCGACCGGCGCATCGGGGTGGCGGCCCAGGCCTTCTGCTATCCGGGGACGGCGCCGAAAGGCGGCGACTATCCGCCGCCGCGCCGCTGCGCCCAGCTGTGGCGGCCGCGCCTGCTGCAGGCACTTCCGCAAATGGAACTGACCCTCCTGGTCGGCGGCCACGCCCAGGCCTGGGCGCTGGGCGAGCGGTTCGGGCCGACCATGACCGAGACCGTGGAGCGTTGGCGGGACTTCACGCCGTCGATCCTGCCCCTGCCGCACCCGTCGTGGCGCAACACCGCCTGGCTGAAGCGGCATCCGTGGTTCGATGCGGAGGTCGTGCCCTGGTTGCGCGCGCGGGTGCGGGAGCTGCTGACGTGAGGGTGTCGCGGCGCGGATTGATGGCCTCGCTGGGCTTGGCCGGGCTTGGGGCCTGCGCGCCGCTGGCGGTGCAGGCGCCGCTGACTCCGCCCGAGGATTTCCCGGGTGCCCGGATCGACGCATACGCGCTGGTCATGGACGACGGGGCGCGCTTGCCGTTCCGGGTGTGGCGTGGCGTGGGCGAGCCGTGGGGCGTGATCCTGGGGCTGCACGGGATGAACGATCACGCCATGTCGTTTCACCGGGCCGGACCGGCCTGGGCGGCGATGGGAATCGAGACCTGGGCCTATGACCAGCGCGGCTTCGGCGGCGCGCCGGGGCGGGGAGTCTGGGCCGGCGAGGCGCGCATGGTCCAGGACCTGCGCGTGGCGACGGCTTTGATCCGTGCGGCGCGCCCGCACGCGATCCTGGGCGTCGCGGGCGAAAGTATGGGCGGGGCGGTGGCGATCTCAGCTTTCGCCTCGCAGCGGCCGCCCGAGGCGCATCGGGCGATCCTGTTGGCCCCCGCCGTCTGGGGCTGGTCCAGCCAGCCGGCTCTGTATCGCTCCGCCCTGTGGGCCGCCGCGCGGGTGGCGGGGGCCTTCGCCGCCGAGCCGCCGGACTTCGCCGTGAGGGATATCCGGCCGACCGACAACATCCCCGAACTGCGCCGCATGAGCCGCGACCCGAAGATGATCCGCGCCACACGGTTCGACACCCTGTCGGGCCTGGTCGATCTGATGGAGAGCGCCAGCCGAAATCTGGGCAGGCTGCGCGGGCCGACGCTGCTGGCCTATGGCGCGCGAGACGACATTATCGAGAAGCGGCCGATGGCCCTGGCGTTGCGGCGCGCGGGGCATCCGCCTTCGCTGAGAACCGCCTGGTATCCGGACGGCTATCACATCCTGAACCGCGACCTTCAGTCGCCCCGCGTGTTCGCCGACGCGGCGGCCTTCCTGCGCGATCCCCACGCCGCCTTGCCGTCGGGCGCGGGGCCGATTCCGGACGATCTCGGCTCCCGGTAAGGTGACGACGGTCAAGCTTGCCGACGAACGCCTTTTCGGCGTATGGCGCGCGCAATAGAACAAAATGCCAGGAAGCGCCCCGCAATGAGCATGACCCTTTTCGATTCGCCGTCGTTCTCGAACCATGAGGGAGTCCACGCCTTCTTCGACGAGAAGACTGGCCTGAAGGCCATCATCGCCGTCCACTCCACCGCGCGCGGCGCGGCCGTTGGCGGTACGCGGATGTGGAACTACGGCTCGGCCGCCGAGGCGTTGGAGGACGTGCTGCGCCTGTCCAAGGGCATGAGCTACAAGAACGCCGTGGCCGATCTGGAGATGGGCGGCGGCAAGTCGGTCATCATCGGCGATTCCAAGACCCAGAAGACCCCCGAGCTGTTCCAGGCCTTCGGTCGCGCCGTCCATACGCTGGGCGGCTGCTACTATGCGGCCGAGGACGTGGGCGTGTCGGTGGCCGATGTGGCTGAGGCCCGCAAGGTGACCCCCTATGTCGTCGGCCTGTCGGACGGCGCCTGGGGCTCGGGCGATCCCAGCCCGGTGACCGCCGAGGGCGTGTTCCGCTCGACCCTGGTGGTCGCGCGTCGCCTGTGGAAGCAGGACGACCTGACCGGCCTGACCGTGGCGATGCAGGGCGTGGGTCACGTTGGCGGCTATCTGGCCGACAAGCTGGCCAAGGCCGGCGCCAAGCTGGTGATGACCGACGTCAATCAGGAGCTCCTCAGCGAGGTCGCGGCCCGCACCAAGGCCGAGGTTGTGGCGCCGGACGCCATCTATGACGTCAAGGCCGACATCTACGCGCCCTGCGCTCTCGGCGCGACGCTGAACCCCCAGACCCTGGACCGGATTTCGGCCAAGGCCGTGGTCGGCGCGGCCAACAACCAGCTGGCCACAGCGGACATCGGTCAGATGCTGTTCGAGCGCGGTGTGGTCTATGCGCCGGACTATGTCGTCAACGGTGGCGGCATCATCAATGTGGCCTCGGAACTGAAGGCCCGCCAGACCGGCGGCGCCTATGACCCGGCCTGGGTCGAGACCAAGCTCAGCCGCCTGATGGAGACGCTGGAAGAGGTGCTGGATCGCTCGGCGGCCGAGAAGCGCCCGACGCACGAGATCGCTGACGCCATCGCCGAGGCGCGGATTTCGGCGGCGCTAGAAGAGAAGAACGAGCGCGAACGCCTGGCGGCTTGACGGAATCTCC
>CAXBPJ010000273.1:0-3463 GCA_963977325.1 uncultured Brevundimonas sp.
TTAGCCGTTTGATCCCCAAGGACGGCCGCCCGGTGGAATGGGTCACCGCCCCCGCTCCTGTCCCCTATCCAGAGGCTGTCGCCGAGATGGAGGCCCGCGTCGCCGCCATCGCGGCGGGCGATGCGGCCGAGCGCGTCTGGCTAATCGAGCATCCGCCGCTCTACACCGCCGGCGTCTCGGCCCGGCCCACTGACCTGATCGCGCCAGACCGCTTTCCCGTGTTCGAGACCGGTCGCGGCGGCCAGTTCACCTATCACGGCCCCGGCCAGCGCGTGGCCTATGTCATGCTGGACCTCAACCGGCGGGGCCGCGACGTGCGCGCCTATGTGCGGGGACTGGAACAGTGGATCATCGGCGCCCTCGCCCGTTTCGGCGTCGAGGCCGACGTCCGCGACGGCCGCGTCGGCGTCTGGGTCCAACGAAAAGGACCCCGCTGGTCGCGCGAGGACAAGATCGCCGCCATCGGGGTCAAGGTGCGCCGCTGGACCACCTTTCACGGCATCAGCCTGAACGTCGAACCCGACCTTGACCACTTCGGCGGAATCGTCCCCTGCGGCATCCGCGAGCACGGCGTCACCAGCCTGGTCGACCTCGGCGTCCTCGCCACCATGGACGAGGCCGACGCGGCCCTGAAAGCCAGCTTCGTCGAGATCTTCGGGCCGGTCGCCTGACACCCAGCTCCTGTCCGCGTTCCCAATAAATCCGCTCATCCCCGCGAAAGCGGGGATCCAGTACTGTTCCACGCAAGGTGTCTGGGATCCGAAACGAGCGGCGTTTGACGCCGTCAGATCGCCCAAAGCACTGGGTCCCCGCTTTCGCGGGGATGAGCGGTAGGGAAAAACAAGCGTTACCCGCCCGTCGGCGCCGCCGTCTCAAAGCGGGGGGCCGCCTCCGCCGCTGGCGGCGCCCACTTGCCCGGATCGCGCCCGCCGCCGAACTCGACCAGCGCCTTGACCCGCTTCTCGATCGACGGATGGGTGGCGAACAGGCCCTCCAGCCCCCGCCCGTCCGGCTGGTTGTCCAGGAACATGGCCTGCAGCTCGTCCGGCGCCCGCACCGCCGACCGCCCCTCGATCTTGCGCAACGCCGAGATCATCGAGTCTGGATTCTTGGTCAGCTCGACCGCCCCCGCGTCGGCGACATACTCGCGCGTCCGCGACAGCATCATTCGGATGACGATGGCCAGGGCAAAGCCGATCACCGCAAAGGCGATGCCGATCAGGATCAGCGGCCCGGCGTTGGTGTTCTTCGACCCCCGCCCCCGCCCCGCATAGAACAGTCCCCGGAACACCAGTTCGGCGATCACGCTGATGATGCCGGCGAAGATCGCCGCGATCACCATCGTCCGCACATCCTTGTTGATGATGTGGGTCAGCTCGTGCGCCAGCACCGCCTCGATCTCCTCCGGCGTCAGGGTGTTGAGCAGGCCCCGCGTCACGCTGACGCTGTACCGCCCCGCATGCAGGCCCGAGGCATACGCGTTCAGCCCGTCCGTCTCGATGATCCGCAACGTCGGCGTGGTCAGGCCGCGCGAGATCGAGAGGTTCTCCAAGAGGTTATAGAGCTCCGGCTCGCTCTTTCGATCCACCTTCCGCGCGCCGGTGAAGGCGTCGATCATGGCTTGGTGGCCCAGATAGGCGATCACGAACCAGACGACCGCGATTACCGCCGCCAGCGGCACGGTGTATCCCAGCCACGACGCCGCCAGGGCCATGTCGGCGCCCAGGCCTTGACCCGTTCCCTCGTACCAGCCCAGGCCCAGAAGGATCAGCTGGACCCCGTACAGCATCCCGACCAGCAGCACGGGAAACCCGGCCAGCAGCAGGATCGAGCGGGTGTTGTTGGCCCAGATATGGGTCGACAGGCCGACGGCGCGCACGGCTCAGCCTCCCTTTACGCCCAGCGCGCCGATCAGAACTTCACCGATGGCGGCGCGGCGTTCATGGCCGCGCGGTCGCCTTCGCCCACGTCGAAGAACTCGCGGTTCGAGCTAAAGCCGAACAAACCGGCGAACACCACGGTCGGGAACTGCTGACGCGCGGCGTTGAACTCGGCGATGGCGTTGTTGAAGAAGCGGCGCGCGGCGGCCAGCTTGTTCTCGATGTCCGAGATCTCGCGCTGCAGCTCCAGGAAGTTGGTGTTGGCCTTCAGGTCCGGATAGGCCTCGGCCACGGCGAACAGCCGGCCCAGCGCCGCCGTCAGCATATTCTCGGAATGCACCTTGTCCTGGACCGTATTGGCCCCGGCGGCGGCGGCCCGGGCCTGGGTCACGGCGTCGAGGGTCTGGCGCTCGTGCGCCGCATACGCTTTCACCGTCTCGACCAGATTGGGGATCAGGTCCCGCCGCTGGGTCAGTTGCACATCGATGTCGGCGAACGACTGATCCGCCTTTTGCGACAGCGCCACCAACCGGTTGTAGGCGCCCACGATGACGAACAGCAGAACGACGACGATGACGCCGATGACGATCCAGGTGATCATCGAACCCTCCAGCCCCGGGCCGACACGGCCCTCTATCCCGGGAATATGGCGTGCCGGTCGGGCGCGCGCCAATGACAAAGCCGCAATCTCAGCCGCCACGTGCACGAAGCAAAGTCTATCCGTGTCCCCGGCGACGGCCGGGGCCCAGATTAAAGAACGCCGGCCTCGGCCATCTAATAACCGATCCAAGGCCCTCAGGGCTCTGCGTCCTACAATCTGGACCCCGGCCTTCGCCGGGGAGACGGCGTGTTGGCGCTTGACGTTCCCCCGCCTCCCCGCCCTAACCCCCTGATGGAGTTCGAGGACGAAGCCTTCGTGCTGGGCGCGCGCGGCCATGGCGACACCGGCGTGATCGTCGACCTGTTGACCCAGGCGCACGGCCGTCGCGCGGCCTATGTCGCCGGGGGCGCGTCGCGGCGCATGAAGCCCTTCCTCCAGCCCGGCGCCCAGGTCACCGCCCAGGTCCGCGCCCGCACCACCGACCACCTCGGCTCAGCCCGGCTGGAGCCGATGGGCGAAGGCCCCAGCGCCCTGTTCGACGATCCCCTGGCCCTCACAGGCCTGGCCGCCGCCGCCGCCGTGGCCCAAGGCGCCCTGCCCGAGCGAGAGGTCCACGCCGGCGCCTATCTGGCCTTCGAGGCGCTGATGGCCGCCTTTTCCATTCCCGCCATCTGGCCGGCGGTGTTCGTGCGCTTCGAGGCGGGCCTGCTCGACGACCTGGGCTTCGGCCTCGACCTCAGCCGTTGCGCCGTCACCGGCTCGACCGACGACCTCACCTGGGTCAGCCCCCGCACCGGCCGCGCCGTCTCGGCCGAAGCCGGCGCTCCCTATGCCGACAAGCTGCTGGCCCTGCCGCCGTTCATGCTCGGCGCCCAGGCGGGGCTGGCCGAAGGTGATGTCGGCCGGGGTCTCGACCTCACCGGCCATTTCCTGGAGCGCAACGTCTTCCACCCCCAAGACAAGCCCCTCCCCCCCCCCCCCC
>CAXBPJ010000274.1:0-3459 GCA_963977325.1 uncultured Brevundimonas sp.
TCGGCCTCCGCGACGAAACGGCCCTCGCCTTTCCATTCGCTCCGGGCCAACGCGCAGCGTTCCACAGACGGATCGACGCCGACCAGTTGGATTTCGTCGCTCAGCGCCGCCAATCCCTGCAGATGGCGAAAGCCGATATTGCCCAGTCCGTAAAGATGGACGACAGGTTTGCCCATGGCCCAGCGTGTCCCGCCCTTGTCTGAGGAAGACGGCGCCGACCGGCGCGTCGTGGGGCGCTGCCTAACCATTATCCCTGTCCAAGGCCAGCCACGGCGTCGGCGGCGGCCATGATCGACGTCAAGGCCCTCTCCGACGCTCTCGAGGCCGGACGCTTCGGCCATGTCGAGCGCATGGCGGAGGAGGCGCTGGCGCGCGGCGTCCTCTCGCCAGAGGCGTTTCCGCTCTGGATTGAGGCCTTGCTGCGCGCCAAGCGCCCGCCTGAGATCATCGCGGCCGCCGTAGCGCGGTCAGACCCCGACCCGTGGTCGCCTTCCCTGCGCGACGCCCTTTCGCCCTGGCGTCACCAGGCTGCCGAGGCCGCCCTGGCCAAGGACTGGCTGGCCGCAGAACGTCGACTGGCGGTTCTGGGTCCGCTGGGCGGTGGTCCCGACCTCAATCTCGCCGTCTGGCTCGCGATCCGCCGACCGGCGCTGGCCGGCCCGCTTCCCGGATGGATCGAACGCGCCGACGCCCAGGGTCGCATCGCGCCGCTTCCCGCCGGTCTTCGCGCGCGGCTTGAAGCGGTCGCCGGAGCGGTCGAGAAAACCGGCGACGCCGTTGTCGCCGCCGATCTGCGACAAGCCGCGCTCACCCTGCCTGACGCGTTGGCTGATTCGGACAGCCGGGATGACCGTACGGCGCCGCCCCTCATGGCCGACGCCCTCCTGCACGGGGTCGACGCCAGCGTCATCGGCCGCCTGCACATGGCTCTGACGGAGCATGGATCGATCGACCAGGTCTCCGACCTGATCGCCCTCCAGCGCGCTGACCGCGGTGCGATCGATCTGACCCTGGGTCTGTCGCCGGCCCAGCTCGGCTCGGCCCCCGGCCGGTTCCTTCGCGCCGTCACCGCCTGGTCGCACGACGATCTGACCGCCTTGCGCCAGGCCCTGCTTCCGCCAGACCCGGCTGTGGAGCGCCTCGTCGCGGGCTATCCTGACCTGGCCGAGGCTCGCGCGCTCGTGTCGTTCCGGGGTCTGGGCGGTCGCGCCGCCTCGCCCGACCCCCTCCTGCGCCTCGTCGAGCGCACCGCCGTTGTCGACGGCCTCCCTGCGGCCGATCAGACGGTGGCGCTGGCGCCGCCCGGCCAACGGACCGGCGCGGAGCGGACCCTGCCCTGGACCCTGCTGGGCCGTCCCGGTCTGGTCGAGGACTGCTGCCGCCTGGCGGACGCCGTCGCCCACGCGGTCTACGCTCTCGACGCGCCCGAAACAGCCTCTCCGCTCTTCCAGCGGGTCCTCAGGCGGGCCCTCACCGCCGAGCTGATCGTGCGCACCGCCGCCGCGGCCAATGCGAACGTCGCCCTCAAGGCCCACGCCTGGGGTCGGGCCGAACTCATCGCCGCGACGCCCGGATGGGCGGAAACGGTCGCGGCCCTCGCCCAGCGCGCGGGTGTCGCCGCCGATCTCGCTTGGGGCGTGGCGCAGATCTCTGCGGCGCGTCGCCTTAACGATCGCCTCGCCCACGGGGGGACACCTCAGGAGGCGCCCGTCGGCGTGGACGCCATGATCGAAACTCGACGCGCAGCGGCGGAGGGCGGCGTTCTGGTCCTCGCCACCGAGAACCGTCCCGACCTCCTGTCGGGCCTCGAGCCCCTGCTGGCGCGGCTTATTGACCACGGGCCGACCAGCCTGCTTTTCACGCGCATCGGCCGCGCCGATTCGCCGGATCTCGCCGCCGACGTCATCCAGTCTCCCGCCCTTGGCGGCGTGGACGTGGCGGTGCTGGACGGTCAAAGGCTCTGGCGCGACGGCCCCCTGGACCAGACGGACCTCGGACAGGGGCTCGCCACCCTCCGCGACGCATCCTGGCCCGCCGTCGTCGGCATGGACGTCGATCCCATCGTGCGCGGGCTGCTGGGCCGCATCCTGGCGGGCCTTCGCGGGTTTGACGCCATTGACCGGGCGGTCCGTCAGTACGCCGGGCGGACCCGCCCCAAAGCCGTCATCGCGCCGGCGACCCGCAGCCCCGTGACCGACGCCGCCCTGGCCGTGTTCGCGGATCTGGGCGTGGAGACGGTTTCGCTGCAACTGGTGCAGAACCCGATCGCCAACGGCCTGATGCTGCCCGGCGCCGCGCGCCATCTGGTGCTCGATGAAGCCGCCCGGGCCGATTATCTTCGCCTCGGCGCTGACGCTGCGTCGGTCACCGCCGTGGGGTCGATCCGGCAGGGCGTCGCGTCCGACACAGGCGCCGACGACCTACCGCCCTGGCCCTACGTCCTCGTCGCCACCCAGCCCCTTGGCGAGGCGGCCATGCGCCCGTTGGTCGAGGCGGCGGCCGAGGCCATCCGCTCAGCCGAGGGTCACGGCGTGGTGGTCAAGCTTCACCCCTCGGAGTCCGACGACGCCATCGACCGCTGGCGCGCCTGGTTTGATGTGGAGGGACTGAGCGAGCGAGCGCGCGTGGTGCGGGACACCGCCCTGCCCCCGCTGCTCAGAGACGCCGCCGCCGTGGTGGTGCGCCACAGCAACGTCGGCATAGAGGCGGCCATGCTCGGCCGCCCGGTCATCACGCTCGGCGAAGCGGCGTCCGATGGCCTGTCGCTGTCGGCGATGGGCGTCGCCGCCCAGGCCGACGACAGCCGGCAGGCCGCGGCGATGCTGACCCAAATTCTGAAGTCGGGCGAAGAGCCGCCGGGTCTCTCAGAGACGCGCGAGGCCTATCGGGCGGTCAATCCCTCTCTGGCGCCCGGCGCGATCGATCGCGTGGTGCGGGCGATGACGACCCTGGCCGCTCAGTCGCCTGCGCGAATCTGATCGCGGGCGGTCGCCGCCAGTTCGTCCATCTTGGAGCGGATCTCGCCTTCCGAGACGTTCAGGCCCGAGCCCTTGAAGTCGCCCGCGATCTTGCGGAACACGTCTTCCTCGCCCGGCTGTTCAAAATCGGCGCGCACCACGGCCTTGGCGTAGTCTTCGGCGCTTTCCGGCGACAGGCCCATCTTCTCGGCCGCCCACAGGCCCAGCAGCTTGTTGCGACGGGCCACGGCCTTGAACTCCTGCGCCTGATCGAGCGCGAACTTGCTCTCGAAGCCTTTTTCGCGATCGTCGAAGGTCGTCATTCCGGTCAAGCCTTTGGCGGACCTCGCGGTCCAAACGTCGCCCGTCTATAGGGCCGCCGCAGATGAAGGCAACCGAAAGCGGCGGTCGCTCTCCGGTTTGTGTGGACCCCTGGGTTCCGCTAAGGGAGGGACTCGCTTCCCCGCCGCCCAGGCGACCGCTCACAGACACCCTTTCAACC
>CAXBPJ010000275.1:0-3449 GCA_963977325.1 uncultured Brevundimonas sp.
CGCCGCGACTTCGACATCGGCGACGCGCGCTAGCCCAGGAGGGTGAAGATCACCGCCACCACGGCGACGTCGAGGGTCTTGATCAGAAAGGCGGTCATGGGCGGCTCCGGACTGAAGCCGTATCCCAGCAAGAGACGGGCCAGACCCGATCAGACCTCGGTCTTCTTGCCCTTGCCGGGCGGAGGCCGCCGATCACCCGGGCCGGCGTATTGGGCCCCGAGATAGGCGCCGCGCGCCGCGCCGAGAACGGGGGGGCCGCCCTTGAGGCCGCGTTTCTGACCCGTTTGCCCCAGCACCTGGGCGGCGAAGGCGGCGGTCTCGACGGTTTTCGGCGTGTGGGCATGGGTCTCGACCGGGCCGACCGGGACCAGGGCCGTGCCGGGCGTCTCGGCCTCGCGGCGATCCTGCCGGCGGCGCTGATCCCGCCGACGCTCGGCCGCGCCGTCCGCGGCGGTCGGGGCGCCGCGGATCGACCCGGCAGGATCGACCGGCCGGGTCATGTCTTGCCGCCCGCTCCGGGCTGGGCGTCGCCGGCGAGGCGGTCGATCTGGGCGCGCATCTCCTCCATCTGGCGGCGCATCTCGTCCAGCGGATCGGCGGGTTTCGCGGCGGATTCGGCGGGATTCGCGGCGCCCGGCGCCGGCGACCCCTGCGCATAGGCGAAGGGGGTGAAGGCCTTTATGGCCTGCTGGAACATGGCCATGTTCTGTTTGATCTGGGCGTCCAGCATGGCCCCGCCGGGCGTGGCGCCCAGGGCCTTGGACATCTGGTCGCGGAACTGGTCCTGGGACTTGGAGAAGTTGTCCATCGACAGTTGCAGATAGCCGGGCAGCACGCCCTGCATCTGTCCGCCATAGAAGCCGATCAGCTGGCGCAGGAACTGGATGGGCAGGAGGCTCTCGCCCCGGCTCTCCTCCTCCACGATGATCTGGGTCAGGACCGAGCGGGTCAGCTCCTCGTTCGACTTGGCGTCGAAGACCACGAAATCGACGCCGTCGCGCACCATCTGGGCGAGGTCGTCGAGGGTGACATAGGCGCTGGTCGCGGTGTTGTAGAGCCGCCGGTTGGCGTACTTCTTGATCACCACCGCGTCGTCGGCGGTGCGGCCTTTCTCGGGGCGGGCGTCGGTCACGCGTCGGTCACTCTCGTTGTTCGGCGGCGCACCGCTTATCCCGCGTCGCGGCGCCGCTGCCTAGGAAATTCATGTCGGCAGGACGACGCCCACCAGAACCGCGCACCAGTGGACGCCGGCGCCCGCGACCACGAAGCCGTGCCAGATGGCGCGCCGGAACTTCACCTTGGGGCTGACGAAGACAAAAACCCCGGCGGTGTAGATCAAGCCGCCGAGGACCAGCAGCGCCAGGGCGAAGGGGTGGACGGTCTCGATCATGGGCTTGAGCGCCACCACGGCCAGCCAGCCGAAGGCGATATAGACCAGGCTCCAGAATCGGTCCGAGATACGCGGCGCGACCAGCTTCACCAGCACGCCGCTGATGGCCAGGGTCCAGACCAGCAGGGTGAAGCCCACCGACCACCAGCCCTCGAACCGCTGGGTGGTGAAGGGGGTGTAGGAGCCGGCGATCATCAGGAAGATGGCGGCCTCGTCCATGCGCCTGAGAATCGGCCGGGCGGCGCAGGGGTTGGAGGCGTTGTAGATGGTCGAACAGGCCAGCATGGCCATCAGGCACAGGGCGTAGATGGCGGTCGACATGGCGGTGGAGACGCCGCCATAGGCGCCCGCCAGAGCCGCCAGGATCACCCCGCCGACCGCGGCCAGGATCAGCCCGACCACATGGACGAACAAATCCGCCTGACGCTCGGACCGCGTCTGGTAGTGCTCGATCATGTCGAGCTCGTCGGGTTCGCAGACCCGTCCGAACAGCCTCTTCAATCCAACCAGCATCACGAGACTCCAACAGCGGAGCTTTCCCTGGGTTCCCATTCAGGATGCACGGACGGGGTGAGCGGGCGATGAACGGCGTGGCGAACCGGCCCGGGTGCGGCTAAAAGGCCACGACTGTTTTCCAAGGAGTTAACCCCCATGGCCCTCCCCGACGTCGTGATCGTGTCCGCCGCCCGCACCCCCGTGGGATCCTTCCTTGGCGGCCTGTCGTCCCTGCCGGCGTCCAAGCTGGGCGAAGTGGCGATCAGGGCGGCGCTGGAGCGAGCGGGCGTTGACGCGGCCGATGTCGACGAGGTGATCCTGGGTCAGGTGTTGCAGGCGGCCGCCGGCCAGAACCCGGCGCGTCAGGCGGCCATGGCGGCGAGCATCCCCAAGGAATCCCCGGCCTGGAGCCTGAACCAGCTGTGCGGCTCGGGCCTGCGCGCGGTGGCTCTGGGCTATCAGCAGATCGTCAACGGCGACGCCGACATCGTGGTGGCGGGCGGCCAGGAATCCATGAGCCAGGCGCCCCACGCCCAGCAGCTGCGCACCGGCCACAAGATGGGCGACCTCGGCTTTGTCGACACCATGATCAAGGATGGGCTGTGGGACGCCTTCAACGGCTATCACATGGGTCAGACGGCCGAGAACATCGCCGAGAAATGGCAGATCGCGCGCGGCGAGCAGGACGCCTTCGCCGTCACCAGCCAGAACCGCGCCGAGGCCGCCCAGAAGACCGGCCGCTTCGACGACGAAATCGCGCCGGTGACGGTGCCGGGCCGCAAGGGCGACACCGTGGTCGACAAGGATGAGTACGTCCGCCACGGGGCGACCATCGAGGCGATGGAGAAGCTGCGCCCCGCCTTCACCAAGGAGGGCTCGGTCACCGCCGCCAACGCCTCAGGGCTGAACGACGGCGCCGCCGCCCTGGTGCTGATGACCGCGGATGAGGCCAAGAAGCGCGGGCTGGAGCCGCTGGCGCGCATCGCCTCCTGGGCCAACGCCGGGGTCGATCCGGCGATCATGGGCACGGGGCCGATCCCGGCTTCGAAGAAGGCTCTGGAGAAGGCCGGCTGGACCGTCGGCGACCTGGACCTGATCGAATCCAATGAGGCCTTCGCGGCCCAGGCGCTGTGCGTGGTCAAGGAACTGGGCCTGGATACGGAGAAGGTGAACGTCAATGGCGGGGCCATCGCCATCGGTCACCCGATCGGTGCCTCGGGCGCGCGCATCCTGACCACCCTGCTGCACGAGATGAAGCGGCGCGACGCCAAAAAGGGTCTGGCGACCCTGTGCGTCGGCGGCGGCATGGGCGTGGCCCTGTGCGTGGAGCGCGTCTGATGCGTCGGCTGATCCTTTCGGCCGGATCGGCCCTCGCGCTCACGCTCGGCCTGACCGACCCGGTTCTGGCCCAGACGGCTAGCGCGACGGCGGCGGACGGCCGGGCCGATCTGGTGACCCGGGTCGCGGCCTACTCCCAGCCGACCAATGCCGCGCGGCTGGAGGTGCTGACCCGTCAGCTGACCGAAGCCGGCCTGCCGCACCAAGTCGAAACCTTCGCGGGCGG
>CAXBPJ010000276.1:0-3445 GCA_963977325.1 uncultured Brevundimonas sp.
CGGCGCGTATCTGCCGGAACAGGTGGTCACCAACGCCGACCTGGCCGAGTTGGTCGAGACAACGGACGAGTGGATCCGCGAGCGCACCGGTATCCGCCAGCGCCACAAGGCGCGTGACGACCAGCCAACCAGCGACCTGGCGGTCGAGGCCGCGCGCCGGGCTCTGGCGGCCGCGGGCCGCACGGCGGACGAGGTGGACCTGATCGTTGTGGCGACGACCACGCCGGACATGACCTTTCCCGCCACCGCCTCGATCGTGCAGCGCAAGCTGGGCGCGGGCGTGGGCATCGCCTTTGACGTTCAGGCGGTCTGTTCGGGCTTCGTCTATGCGCTGTCGGTGGCCGACGGCTTCGTGGCGCGGGGGTTGTCGAAATGCGCCCTGGTTATCGGCGCCGAGGAGATGACCCGGCTGATGGACTGGACCGACCGCTCGACCTGCGTGCTGTTCGGAGATGGGGCCGGGGCGGTGGTGCTGGAGCCGCGCGAGGGGCAGGGGACCAAGGCCGACACCGGCATGCTGGGCTTCGCCCTGCGCTGCGACGGCACCAAAACGGACCTGCTCTATGTCGATGGCGGGCCGACCACCACGGGCACGGTCGGGCATCTGCGCATGGCCGGCAACCAGGTGTTCCGCCACGCCGTGATCAATATCGCCGAGGCGGTGACGGCGGCGGCCGAGGCGGCGGGCGTCGAGGTGTCAGAGGTCGACTGGTTCGTGCCGCACCAGGCCAATCAGCGCATCATCAAGGGTGTCGGCGACCGGCTGGGGCTGGACGAGGACAAGGTGATCCTGACCGTCGCGGACCACGCCAACACCTCGGCGGCGTCTATTCCTCTTGCTTTGGATGTCGCGGTCAGGGATGGGCGGATCAAGCCCGGAGACCTGGTCCTGATGGAGGCCATGGGCGGCGGCCTGACCTGGGGCGCCTGCGCCATCCGCATGTGATCAGCGGCATTCCAGCGCATTAACGCGTTTCTGGACTATGATTCGCCGCGCGCATGGGCTTGGATGGCGCCCCGCGCGTGCCGGGGCTTGAGGTTTGGGGAGGGGTGATTGTCGCAGACCTTGACGAGGGCGGACCTTTGCGAAGCCGTCCATGAGGAGCTGGGCCTGCCGCGCCAGGAGTGCGCCGGCATGGTCGAACGGACCCTGGAGCTCATCGTCGAGAGCCTGGAGCGCGGCGAGACGGTCAAGCTGTCAGGCTTTGGCGTCTTCCAGGTTCGAGAGAAGCGCGCCCGCATGGGCCGCAACCCGAAGACCGGCGAACCGGCGGCGATCCATCCGCGCCGGGTCATCAGCTTCCGCGCGTCCCAGATCATGAAGGCGCGGGTCGACGGCGGCCAGGCCTGACGGTGTCCAAGGGCCCCAAGGCGTTCCAGAGCATTTCCGAGGCGGCGGCCGAGATCGGCGTCGCCCAGCATGTCCTGCGCTTTTGGGAGAGCCGCTTCGATTTCGTGGAGCCGGTCAAGCGAGCGGGCGGCCGACGCTTTTATCGTCCCGCCGATGTCGCGGTGCTGACGGCGATCCGCCGACGCCTGCACGACGAGGGGCTGACCCTGAAGGGCGTTCAGCGCCTGTATGACGAGGGCGGTCTCGACGCCGTCCTGGTCGGGCCCGGGGCGTCCGGATCTACGGGGGACGTTGTCGAACGCGAGGTCGTGCCCAACCGCGCCCTCAAGCGCGCGCTGGATCAGGTGGAGTACGCCCGCGCCCGGCTTCTCGCGGCCCTGGCGAGCTGACGCCCTAAAGCACCGACAGCGCCAGATTATCCAGGCTGCAGGACGGTTCGCGGCGGATTTCCATCTTGCGCTCGATTGATTCCAGGATGGGCGTCGAGAAGCGGCCCCCCGCCAGTTTGGAGCAGGTGTGAAGGTTCCCCGGGCTGAACGCGTTCACCTCCAGGATCTTGTCGCCGACGATGTCGATGCCGACCAGGAACATGCCGTCTCGGATCAGCTTGGGCCGGATGACCTCTGCGAGGCGGAGTTCGGTGTCGCCGATCTCGGCGGCCTCCATGGTGCCGCCGGCATGGACGTTGGAGCGAATGTCGCCCTTGGCCGCGACGCGGCGCAGGGCGCAGTATTTGGCGCCGATCCTCAGGGGGACGCCGTTCATCAGGAACAGGCGGATGTCGCCTTTTGAGGCGGCTGGAAGATAGGTCTGGGCGATGATGTAGCCATCCCGGCCGATGGCCTCGATCATCTGGTTGAGGTTGGACGCGTCCTTGCCGCCGACGGCGAACACGCCCTGACCGCCGGAACCCTGCAGCGGCTTGAGGATCACCTTGCCGCCGTGTTCCTTGGAGAAGGCCTTGATGTCGGCGGCGGTCTTGGAGATCAGGGTCTCGGCCCGGACCTCTTCTGGAAAGCCCTGGAAATAGAGCTTGTTGACCGCACGGGCGAGGCCGTCGGGGTCGTTCAGCACCAGCACGCCGCGCCGTGCGGCCTCGCGGCCGAACAGGATGCCGGCCCCCTCGGCCCAGGGACGCTCGCCGGCGTCGTTGGAGGGATCGTTCCTGAGCATCAGGACGTCGATCTCCTCGATCGGCATCAGGCGCCGTTCGCTGTTCTCCTGAAGGGCTGCGAAGAACTCCTTGAAGGTGCGGTACTTCTTCTTCGGCACGCAGGTGGCATGGACGCACATGGCGTTGTCGCCCTGGATGACGAAATCACCGGGCGTGATGTAGACCACCGAGTGCCCGCGTCGGACGCACTCATTGGCCAGGATGGTGGTGGTGTAGTGCGGATGCTCGCTGTCGAGGCCGTTGACGAAGAAGGCGATCTGCATGGCGGGCGTCCTTTGCGTCAGAGGAGGTCGGCGAGGGTCAGGCCCGCTCGGGCCCTGTCGATGTTGGCCTGTGTGGCGTCGCGCTCGATGAACTCCGGCGTGACTGCGGGCGGCCGCAGAAAGCCGCGCTCATTGAGTTCGTCGATGACCGGCACATGGGCGGCGGCGATCTTGCCGGACCAGAACGGGTCGAGCGAGCGGCCTTCCGACAGCCAGTCCAGCACATCGAGTAGGCCACGCAGGTAGATGAAATCCTTGGCAAGTCCGCCTGACCGATAAACGCGGGCGCAGACATGGAAGGCCATGCGCGACGATACGCCGTGGGTGTTGGTCAGAAGGCGATAGGCATCGAGAAACGCGGCCCCGTCGATCATGGCGTGAACGGCGATGACCCGCGCGGCCAGCAGGCGCATCCGGTCGTGGGTCAGACCACCGACGGCGAATTCGGCGAAGACGCCCAGCCCCTCTTGAATCCCTTCATAGCCAGCCAAGCCCGAGCGGAAGATTTGCAGACCCTGCTGCTTACCGGTGAAATAGGTCAGCAGGTGCACGCTGACCTCATGCTGGAGCAGCGGATCGACCCGCTCGGGCCGCATCCGGGTCTGGCGCGAAATCATCAGGCGCGGGCCCGACACCATCAGGCCGGTAACGTCGTCG
>CAXBPJ010000277.1:0-3424 GCA_963977325.1 uncultured Brevundimonas sp.
GGTGGAAGGGATAGTGATGCAGGGTCAGGCTGGGGGCGGGCGTCATCGCCGCCCTTGTGCGCCTGTCATGCTTAACCGCCGTTTACCGAAGTCCAGGGGCCGGGCTCGCCATCGGAGATAGGCCCGGGTTCGACCAGCGCGGTCAGTGAGCTGCGCAGTAGGCTGAGCGCGCCCCACGCCAGCCAGACGGCGACGACCAAGGCGGCGGCGCCGTCCAGTCCCGGGGCGGCCAGCCAGGTCGCAGACGCAACGCCGATCAGGGCGACCAGTGACGGCGCCAGCTCCGTGGCCAGGCTTTCGTGCAGGGGGTACGGTGCGTCCGAGCGCGCGCGGCGGTTAGCCAGGACGATCATCATGGTCGCCGTGGCGATGGCGATCAGCACAGCGACGACGCCCCACTCACCGACGATCAGGACTCGGGGCGAGAAGATGCGGGCCAGCGCCTCCCAGCCGAGGAAGGCCGCCGCCGCGATCGCCAACCCGAGGTCGCCCGCGCTCCACCGGGCGGCGGCCGTGGCGCCGGTCCAGGCCAGCAGGTCCAGCGCCGTGCAGACAAGCAGGGCGAAGACGGAGACCGAGCCCGAGGCGGCCAGGCCGAAGGCCAGAACCGCGATGACCAGGCCCAGGCGCAGGCCCGGTCCCATCGGGGACGGGCCAGCGGAGGCGACGGCGGAGGGCGGGGAGGTCTCGGCCATGCGCGCTTTTGGCGCGGCCCGGCCCGGGTGGCAATGACCGGCCGTTCGCCTTACACAGGTCTCTCATCAATTTTCCCGGGTCGCCACAGCCTAGCCACAGGAGGGCGGAAGGGTCGGCGCCTCATCACGCGGTCGTCACCGATCGCCAGTACGGAGTAGCGCATGGGGCAGGCCGCGCGCGATTGGATCGAACGGGGCGAGGCGCTGGAGCGCCTGGGGGTGAAGAGCCAGACCCTCTACGCCTATGTCAGCCGCGGGCGGATCGCCGCCCGACCCGATCCCGAGAACCCGCGACGCAGTCTGTACGCCGCCGCCGATGTGGCCCGGCTCAAGGGGGACACGGAGGCCGCCGCCCCGATTTCCTTCGCGGGTGTCTCCGGCCGAGGCGAGGCCTCGATCGAGAGCGCGGTCAGCGTGGTCGCGCGCGGCCGGCTTTTCTATCGCGGCCACGACGCCGTGAAGCTCGCCGAAAAGGCGACGCTGGAGGAGACCTTCCGGATCCTGACGGCGGCGGACGACAACCCCTTCGCCAATGTGCGTCCTCGCTTGGGGGTCACGGCGCCGGGTTCGGCCAGAGCCAAGATGATCGTGGTGTTGTCGCAGCACGCGGCGGAGGACGCCACGGCCGCCGGGCGCGATCCGGGGCAGCTGAGGCGAGAGGCGGCCTCGGCCCTCTCCGACATGGCCGACACCGTCGCTGGGCCCGGACCGCGATCCTACCTGCATCAGAGGCTGGCGCGAGGCTGGCGGGTGCCGGAAAAGGACGGCGACCTGATCCGCCGGGCCCTGGTGCTGGCTGCCGACCACGAGATGGACGCGGCGGTGCTGGCCACCCGCGCGGCCGCCGACGCCGGCGCCGGACCGGCCGCCGCCGCCCTGGCCGGAGTCATGGCCCTGACCGGACCGTCGATCTCGGCGCCGTCAATGAGGCGCGCCGCGATCCCGATGCGGCCCTGGCGCGGCGGTTCGAGGCGGACGGCCAGCTGCCCGGCTTCGGCCACCCGGCCTATGCGATGGGCGATCCGCGGGCGGCGGCGCTTCTGGCGGCTTTCACCCCCGCGTCGGACCTGGCCGCCGTGGCCGAGGCGGGCCGCGCCCTGACCGGCCAGCCCCCAGCCTTCGCCCTGTCGCTGGCCCTGCTCGCGCGAACGCTGGACCTGCCGCGCCAGACGCCGATCGATCTCTATCTGCTGGGCCGCACCGCCGGCCTGCTGGCCCACGCCGTCGATCAGGCGGTGGAGGGCTCGCCGATTCGGGCGCGGCTGCGCTATGTGGGACCGGAACCCGGCGGGCACTGACGCCGGACGCTGATTCGGGATGCCGCCCAGGTGATGAACGACTGGCTGATCGCCCTGATCCTGGGGGTCATCGAAGGGTTGACCGAATTCATCCCTGTGTCCTCGACCGGGCATTTGCTGCTGCTGGGTCACTTTCTGGGCTTTGAGAGCACGGGCAAGACCTTCGAGATCGTCATCCAGCTGGGCGCCCTGCTGGCCATGTTCACCGTCTATTTCCAGCGTCTGTGGGCCCTGGCCACGCGGTGGCCGTTCGACCCGGCGGCGCGGCGGTTTCTGCTGGGATTGATCGTGGCCTTCCTGCCGGCGGCGGTGATCGGCTTCTTCGCCTATGATTTCATCAAGCTGGTGCTGTTCGAGACCCCGGTGGTGATCTGCGTCGCCCTGATCCTGGGCGGGATCATCCTGTTGTGGATCGACCGGCTGGAGCTGAGCGTGCGCCATGCCGACGCCAGCCTGATGCCGTGGCGAACCTGCCTGCTGGTCGGGCTGTTTCAGTGCCTGGCCATGATCCCGGGCGTGTCGCGGTCGGGGGCCACGGTGGTCGGCGGCATGCTGTTGGGCGTCAGCAAGCGGGCGGCGGCGGAATTCAGCTTCTTCCTGGCTCTGCCGACCATGGGCGCGGCGGTGGCCTGGGACCTGCTGCAGAACCGCGCGGTGCTGGACTTCTCGGACTTCGGCCTGATCGCCGTCGGCTTCGTCGCGGCGTTTCTGACGGCGCTGGTGGTCGTGAAGGCGGTGCTGGACTTCGTCACCCGTCACGGCTTCGCGCCCTTCGCCTGGTGGCGGATCGCGGTGGGGATCCTGGGGCTGGCCGGGCTGGCCGCGACCGGCGGCTTCTAGGCCGCCCGGTTCCGGACCCGGGCGAGGCGGCGCAGGCGGCGCCAGAAGCGGGTCTTCTCCGGCTCGGGATAGACGTGCAGGTTCTGCACGAACTCCTCCGCCGAGGCGCGCCAACTGAAGGTTTCGGCGTAGGCGCGGACCGTCCCCCGATCCAGCTCCAGGCATTTGAGGGCGGCGGTGCGCAGGTCGTCGTCGATAGCGCCGGCGTTCGAGCCGGGAATGATGTCGATGGGCCCATGCGCCGGATAGGCGGCGACGGGCGTTCCCGTGGCCATGGCCTCGAGGATCACCAGGCCGAAGGTGTCGGTCCAACTGGGGAAGACGAAGACATCGGCGTCGGCGAAGCAGCGGGCCAGGTCCTCACCAAATTTGGCGCCCAGGAACTTGGCCTCGGGATATTTCGCCTTCAGCTCCTCGCGGGCCGGGCCGTCGCCGACGATGATCTTGGTGCCCGGCAGGTCGGTCTCGAGAAAGGCCTCGATATTCTTCTCGACCGCCACCCGGCCGACATTGAGGAAGAACGGCCGGGGCCAGTCCTTGCCGCCAAGCTCGTCATAGATCGGTTTCAGGTCCGGGTTGAACAGTTCGGTG
>CAXBPJ010000278.1:0-3421 GCA_963977325.1 uncultured Brevundimonas sp.
ATCCGCTCCAGATGGCCGACCAGGATTTCCGGCTCGACCCGGCGCAGGTCGAACCGCTGGCAGCGGCTGAGGATGGTCACCGGCACCTTGCGGATTTCGGTGGTGGCGAAGATGAATTTGGCGTGCGGCGGCGGCTCCTCCAGCGTCTTCAAGAGCGCGTTGAAGGCGGCGGTCGAGAGCATGTGCACCTCGTCCAGCACATAGACCTTGTAGCGGGCCTCGACCGGCGCATAGCGGACGCTCTCGATCAGCTCGCGGATGTCGCCGACGCCGGTGTGGCTGGCGGCGTCCATCTCCATCACATCCATGTGCTGGCCGGCCATGATGGCGGCGTCGTGCCGGCCCGTGGCGGTCAGGGCCAGGCTGGGCCGGTCGATGGTGTCGGTCTGGTTGTTCAGGGCCCGGGCCAGCAGGCGCGCGGTGGTCGTCTTGCCCACCCCCCGGACGCCGGTCAGCATGAAAGCGTGGGCGATGCGGCCGGAGGAGAAGGCGTTGGTCAGGGTGCGGACCATGGCCTCCTGGCCGATCAGGTCCTCGAAGGTGCGCGGCCGATACTTGCGAGCCAGCACAGTATAGGCGGCGCCGTTGTCGTCCTGTGTGGCGGGCTTCTGGATCGGCGCGGTCCCCGAGGGGGCCGCCTCGGCGTCGACCGGAGGCGCCGCCGTCGGCGCGCCGAACATGTCGTCGGTGTTCTCGTCGCGAACCGGCGCCTCGCTCTCGGGCGCGTCGTCATCCCACGGGGGCGTGTCGGGGTTCGGATCGGTGTCGCTCATCGACCCGATCCTTAGCGCGGATCGGGCGCGGTCCGCACCCCTTCACGCGCCTCAGTCGGCGAGATCGGCCGGCAGCTGTCCACCGTTTTCGCGAATCCGCTCCAGCACCTGACGATGCAGCCACATGTTCATCGTCGCGGTGTCGCCCTTGTCGCCGTCATAGCCCAACTCGTCGGCCAGTTCGCGGCGCTCGGCGAGCGAGCTCTCCATGCCGACCAGCTTCATCAGATCGACGATGGAGGTTCGCCAGTTCAGCCGCTGACCGCCCTCGTCATTCATGGCGTCCAGCATCGCTGCAACGTCCACGTCCTGGGGCTGGGGCGCGGTGCCGAGGCCCGCTGCGCCCGGTTGACCGGCGGTCGGCGGGGGTGAAGCGCTGGGCGGGGGCGCAGGCGCGGGCCCGGGCTGGGGCGCGGTGGCGGACGGAGCCGGACGAGGCGCCGCCTCGGGCTTCTTGCGCCCAAAGATACCGCCGAGGATTTTGCCGAGAATGCTCATGAGGTCCGCTCCGTTGGGGTCGGACGGAAAGCGGCTGGCGCACGCGGATGTTCCGTTCAAACAGCGAGCGACCGCGTCGCCAGCGATAGCGCCGGAAACCCGCGCTCAAGCAGCTGCGAACCGCGTTCGCGGCGCTAGCGCCACCATAATGAGGAAGTGGAGACCGAACGCGACCCGAAGGGGATTTCGTTGTGGCTGCTGCCTTCCGGCCCTGACCAGATTGGCGAAGCCTTCGCCCGCGCCGATCTCCGGGAGGGGATATCGCGTGGGCGGGCGGGAGAATCAAGTCTCGATGCCTGAGCCAATTCCGGCCGTGTCCCCGGCGAAGGCCGGGGCCCAGATTCACACGCCAGCGGTGGCCATTTGGCTATGCGGCCCCTCACGCGTTGGGGCCGGCGTCCTACAATCTGGACCCCGGCCTTCGCCGGGGAGGCGGGTTGGTTTCGCCGCTCAAGCAGCGAGCGACCGCGTCGTGAGCGATAGCGACACCTCTCAGAAAGCCGCCTGACCGGTGATGGCGCGGCCCAGGATCAGGGCGTGGACGTCGTGGGCGCCTTCGTAGGTGTTGACGGTCTCCAGGTTCATGGCGTGGCGCATGACGTGCATTTCGCCGGTGATGCCGGCGCCGCCATGCATGTCGCGGGCCTCGCGGGCGATGGCCAGGGCCTTGCCGCAGTTGTTGCGCTTCATCATCGAGATGGCCTCGGGGCACCAGTCGCCGTTGTCCAGCCGCCGGCCTAGGGCCAGGGCGCCTTCGAAGCCCAGGAAGATCTCGGTCTGCATGTCGGCCAGCTTCTTCTGCACCAACTGGCGCGCGGAGAGCGGACGGCCGAACAGCGTGCGCTCGCCGACATAGTCGCGGGTAGCGTGGAAACAGAATTCGGCGGCGCCCATCGCCCCCCAGGAGATGCCGTAGCGCGCCTTGTTCAGGCAGGAGAACGGCCCCCGCAGGCCCTTCACGTTCGGCAGCAGGTTTTCTTCGGGCACCAGGACATCGTTCAGGCCGATGTCGCCGGTGATTGAGGCGCGCAAGCTGAGCTTGCCGTCGATCTTGTCGGCGGTGAATCCCTCCATGCCGCGCTCGACGATGAAGCCGCGGATGGTATCGTCGAGCTTGGCCCAGACGATGGCGAGGTCCGAGATCGGCGAATTGGTGATCCAGTATTTGGCGCCGTTCAGGCGATAGCCGCCGTCCACCTTCTCGGCCTTGGTCTTCATCGAGGCGGGATCAGAGCCGCCGTCCGCTTCGGTCAAGCCGAAACAGCCGATCAGCTCGCCGGCCGCCATCCGGGGCAGGAAGCGCATCTTCTGCGCCTCGGAGCCGAAGGCGTAGATCGGATACATGGCCAAAGACGACTGCACGCTCATGGCTGAGCGATAGCCGCTGTCGACCGCCTCGATCTCGCGCGCGATCAGGCCATAGGCGACATGGCTGGCGCCCGCGCCGCCGTACTGCTCGGGCAGGGTGGCGCCCAGAAAGCCCATCTCGCCCAGCTCGGTCATGATCTCGCGATCGAACCGCTGGTCCTCGAAGGCCGAGACGACACGCGGCAACAGCTTGTCGCGGGCGTAAGCGCGGGCCGCTTCCTGAATCATCCGCTCGTCGTCGGTCAGCCGACCCTCCAGATCCAGCGGGTCGTCCCAGCGGAAGGTCTTGGCGGGAGTGGTCGAGCCGTCGGCCATGAGTCTGTATTCCTGAACGTTTCCTCAGCCTCGCGCGCCGATCACACGGGAGTGACGGCGGGGGCTTGATGTGTGGCCCCGGCTTTAGGGTAAAATGCGCATCTTCGGTAGGCCCGCGACCCTTTCAGGGTGGGCCGCAGTCCAGGGGGGCGCGTGAAACGATCCTTTGACCGGCTGTTCCGCGACCATCCCCGCGAGGTCGAGGAGAGCTATTTCGAGCATATGGCCGCGGCCTCTCGCTACGGCTTTCGCATGCTCGGCTGCGCCGGCGCCGCCTTCATCCACGCCGTGATCCCCGGCCTGCACAAGCAGACGGCCTCTCGCCGCGTCTGCGAGATGGCCGACGAGATGCGCGGCCGCACCCGCGCCGCCCAGGAAACCCGCATGCGCGACGCCGGGGCGTATGATCCGGGGCTTTAACCTTTTCCTCCCCGTCGCGCAGCGATGGGGAGGGGGACCGCGAAGCG
>CAXBPJ010000279.1:0-3421 GCA_963977325.1 uncultured Brevundimonas sp.
GCAGCTTGGCCAGATAGGCCAGCGACGAAAAGCCGGTGCCGAAGTCGTCCAGGGCCAGGGAGGCCCCGGCCGCGCGCAACGCCGTCAGGACCTGCAAGGCCTTGTCCGGGTTCCGCATCAGGTCGCTCTCCGTGACCTCCAGCTTCAGGGCGCCCGGCGGCAGGCCAGTCTCCTGGCGGATGCGGCGTACGTCCTCGACCAGGCCGTCCCGCTCCAGCTCGTTGGTCGACAGATTGACGCTGCAGAACAGCGCCCCGGCCGTGGGATGGCGCTTCAGCTGATCGGCCGCGCGGGTCATCATGATCAGACCCAGCTGGTTCATCAGCCCCATCTCGTCGGCGAGACGCAGGAATTCGTCCGGCGCCACCAGCCCCCGACGCGGATGGCGCCAGCGGGCCAAGGCCTCGAAGCCCGCCACCGCGCCGGTGTCCAGATTGACGATGGGCTGGAAGAAGGGCTCGATCTCGCCCCGCACGAACGCGTTCCTCAGATCGGACTCCAGCGCCAGTCGCGACAGGCTGTCGGTCTCCAGCGCCTGGCCATAGCTGGCCACGCCGCCGCGCCCCAGGCTCTTGGCCGAATACACGACGCTCTTCCGCTCTGAGCGCCAGCGCCGCGCGACGCAGCAGTTCGGACGGGTCGGGCGCGTCCGGCCCGCCCTCGGTCCGCACCGCGCCGATCGAGACGGTCGGATAGATGTCGAAGCCGGCGACCCTCAGGGGCTGCTCCAGCGCCTCGCGCAGGCGCTCGGCCACCGACAGGCCCTCGGCCGCCGGGGCGAACACGGCGAACTCGTCCTCGCCGATGCGGGCCGGGGCCGCGTCGCCGGCGAAGGCGGCGGCCAGTCGCGATCCTAGCGCCGCCAGCACCAGATCGGCCCGCTCCAGCCCCAAGGCTTCGTTCAGACGCCGCAGCCGGTCCAGGTCGGCGACCACCAGATCCCAATCACCTGATGTCTCCAACGCCTCGCCCAGTCGCATCACGAAGGCCTTGCGGTGATAGAGGCCGGTCAGCCGATCGCGGTCGGACGGCGCGAACTTGGCCTCGAGCGCCACCAGGCCCGCGGCCCGGGCGCCGTCCTCTAGCCAAACGCCGCGCCACAGGCAGGTCTCCGCCCCTCGCATGCGCAGGCGGAGCGCAATCTCCGTCCCCTCCTCCTGCGGTTTCAGGATTTTCTCGGCCAGCGCCCGGTCCTGCGGCAGGGTCAGGGCGGTGAAGGCGGCGGCGGAACAAGCGGGGGCCAACGGGGCGAGCCCGAGAGGCTTGGTCGCGCCGGTGAACTGCAACTGGTTCTCGGCGGGGCTCCACACCCACAGGGCGGCGTCCGACGCGGCCAAGGCCTCGATCGCGGTGGTCGCGTCCCACGCCAGGCTTCTGGACGATCGCCCGTTCACAGCCTGACTGGACCTCCCGACGGCCGACGCCATCAGCGCCGAGAGACCTCCTCCGCGAGAAGGCCGAACAGCAGATGGTCTGCCCAAACGCCGTTAATTTTGAGATAAGCCTTGGCCTCGCCCTCGCGGCGGAACCCGGCCTTCTCCAGCACCCGCCGCGATCCGATATTGGCCGGCAGGCAGGCCGCCTCCAGCCGATGCAGCTTCAAGGCTCCGAAGGCGTGCTCGGCCAGGGCCCTGACCGCCTCTGTCGCATACCCCCGCCCGGCGTGGGCATGGCCGATCCAGTAGCCGACCGTCCCGGTCTCGGCCACGCCGCGCCGAATGTTGGACAGGGTCGCCCCGCCCACCAGACGACCGCCAGCGAAGATGAAGAAAGGATAGGCGTGGCCCAGCTCGATCTCGCGTTGATAGGCCGTCAGGCGGCGGCGAAAGGCGGTGCGGGTCAGGTCGTCGTGCGGCCACAGAGGCTCCCACGGCTGCAGGTGATCACGCGACGCCGCTCTCAGCTGGGACCATTCGGCGAAGTCTGCGGCGCGAGGGTGGCGCAGGCTGACGCCGCGCCCTTCCAGGACCGTCGTCGCCGTCTCGCCGATCCAGTCCATCAGGGCCATGACAGGAGAATAGCGTCATGACATGGCGCCGTCATGCGACTTGATCTCCTCCCCGTTCGCGAAGCGGATGGGGAGGTGGCGCGGCAAAGCCGCGACGGAGGGGCGCGACGGCGAAGCCGGCGCTCGAGGACACAAGCCCCTCCACCACTTCGTGGTCCCCCTCCCCATTCCTTCGGAATGGGGAGGAAATCAGAACGCTAGCCGAACAGCGCCTCATGGAACTTCCTCCCCGCCTTGCCCGCCGCGCGCGGGCCCAGCACGGCCGTAGCTGACCGCCCAGGAGCCAGGATGCGGCGGCCGACCGCGCGCACCTCGGACACCGTGACCGCCTCCAGCGCCGCCACCTGATCCTCGGTCGATCGCGGCGCGCCGTGGATTAGAACCTGGGCCGCCAGCCGCCCGGAGCGGGAGGTCAGGCTCTCGTCGGCCATCCACAGCGAGGCCTTGAGCACCGCCTTCGCCCGCGACAGTTCGGCGTCGGTCGGCCCGGTCTCGGCCAGGTCGGCGATCTCGAGCGCCGTCACCTCGGCCAGCCGCTCGGCCCGATCGGCGGCCGAGCCGGCGTAGATTCCGACCACGCCCGCGTCCTCACCGGGCTCTGACCAGGCGTCAATGGCGTAGGCGAGGCCCAGCCGCTCCCGTGCGCTCTGGAACAGCCGCGAGGCCATGCCGCCGCCTAGGATCTCGCCGAAAATCCTCAATGCCGGCTGATCGGTGTCGGTCCAGGCCACGCCGGGCAGCTGGAACACCAGATTGGCCTGTTCGATGCGGCGGCTCTCGACCGCATGACCGCCGGTGAAGATCATGGCTTCGGGCGCGTCCACGGCGCCGGCCGGCTGGGCGCCGAAGGCCGCCTCGGACCACGTCAGAAGGTCGTCGGCGTCAATGGCCCCCGACACAACCACCACCATTCGCGACGGCTCATAGAGGCGGCGGCGCCAGTCTGACAGAGTCTCGGCGGCGATCGGAGCGAGCCTGGCGACCGAGCCCAGGATCGGACGACCCGCCGGCTGGCCGGCCCAGGCCATGGCCCCCGCCATGTCGAAGACGTGGTCGTCGGGTGTGTCGAAGGCCTCGGCGATCTCCTGGGCGATCACGTCCTTCTCGCGGGCGATCTCGGCCGGATCCATGTGGGGCCAGAACATCAGGTCGGACACCACCTCCAGCGCCGTCGGCAGCGATCCCGCCAGGCCCCGGACCTCGAAGCTGGTGCGTTCGTGGCCTGTGGTGGCGTTGATCGAGCCGCCCTCGGCCTCGATGGCCTCGACGATGGCCTGGGCGTCGCGATCGCCCGCCCCCTTGAACACCATGTGCTCCAGAAAGTGCGACCAACCGGAGCGCGCCTCGTCCTCCCAGCGCGCGCCGCCGCGCACCGCCACGGTCAGGGCGAAGGTCCGCGCGCCCGGCGTCGGA